>CAXTDH010000226.1:0-4836 GCA_964242405.1 uncultured Rhizobacter sp.
CGGTCGTCGCGGCGATGCGCGGTTCGGTCATGACCGAGGCCGACCTGATCGTCACCGTCGGCCGGCGGCTGGACTTCCAGCTCGCCTACGGTTCACCGGCGATCTTCGGCGCGGCGAAATTCCTGCGCATCGCCGACTGCGCCGGTGAACTGCGGGACAACCGCCCGGGCGCCGCCGAGATCTTCGCGATGCCATCGGCCGCGCTCGACGCGATCCTCGAGGCCACCGAGGGCCACAAGCCGGCCGGCGACGGCGACTGGGCGCGATCGGCCCGCGCCCGGCACCTGGAGCGCGCCGCCAAGCTGGTGGCGTCGATGAAGACCTCGCCGCCCGGCAAGGACGGCCTGATGCACCCGAACCGCCTGATCGCCGCGCTGCGCGAGGCGTTGCCCGAAGACGCGGCCGTCATCGCCGACGGCGGCGATTTCCTGAGCTTCGCGCGCGTCGGCCTGCCCGCTTCGACCTACCTCGACCCGGGTTCGCTCGGCTGTATCGGCGTCGGCACGCCGTTCGGCGTGGCCGCGAGCCTGGCACTGCCCGGCCGCATGGTCGTGGTGGCGACCGGCGACGGCTCGTTCGGCTTCAACGCGATGGAGATCGACACCGCCGCGCGCCACAAGGCGCCGCTGCTGATCGTCGTCGCCAACAACGGCAGCTGGGCGATCGAGGTGCGCGACCAGCAGGAGACGCATGGCAAGGTGGTCGGCACGCACCTGCAGTTCGCCGACCATGCCGCCATGGCGCGCGCCTTCGGCCTGCACGGCGAGCGGGTCGAGCGCGCCGAAGACCTGGCGGGCGCGATCGGGCGGGCGCTGGACGCCGTCAAGCGCGGCGGCCCGGCGCTGCTCGACGTGCTGGTGACGCCAGAGGCGGTGTCGTCGGACGCCAAGTCGGGCCTTGCCTGGGTGCCCGATCTGCAGCCCCTCGCCGCCTGGGACGAAGCAGAGCGGCGCTGGCGGACCGGCGGATGAGCTCGGTGCGACGGGCGCAGAGCGAATCCCACCGGTGCGAACCGGCCGCTGCGCGCTTGGCGATCTGCATACTGAATTCGGGGGTTGTCGGGCAAACCCTATACTGGCGCGATGAAAGAGTTGGCGGCTCAACCCAACCTGGTCGAGCAGGTGCAAGAGGCGATCCTGAACGAGATTACCGAGGGCAAGCTCGTACCCGGCGAGCGCGTGATCCAGGAGCAGATCGCGCACACGCTCGGCGTCTCGCGGCAACCGGTGCAACAGGCGCTGCTCCTGCTGCGCGACAAGGGGGTGCTGCGGACGGCGCCCGGGCGTGGCCTGATCGTCGCCCCGCTGGATCTCGACCATGTGCGGAGCATGTATGAAGTCCGGGCCGTGCTCGAGGGCCTGGCGTTCCGCAAGGCCTGCGAGTGCAACGCCGAGCGGGCGCGCAAGAGCGGTCCGGCGCTGATCCTGAAGGGTCGCAAGGCGGTGCGCAGCAAATCGGTCATGGCCATGATTGCGGCCGACCGGGATTTCCACGATTTCATCTACGAGCTGTCCGAGAACCCGCTGATCGCGCCGACGATGCAGGCCCAATGGACTTCGACGCAGCGGGTGATGGGCGAGGTGCTGCTGCGCGACGAGAAGCCGCGCGACATCTGGGACCAGCACGAGGCGATGCTCAACGCCGTGATCGAGGGCGCCGCCGAGACGGCCGAGGCGCGGGCGCGCCAGCATGTCATGCAAGCGGCCAATTTCATGATCAGCCGGCTGCGCAGCCAGCGCACGCCGTCGGTCGAGTAGACGCCGCGAACGGCCGCTCCGCGGCGGCTCGCAGCCAGCCGTCGCCGTTGCCGCCGCAGCCGCAGCCGCAGCCGCAGCCGCAGCCGCAGCCGACCGATCTTGCAGCGACGCCGTGTGCCGGGCTCAGGCGCCGAAGACCTCCGCCAGCTCCACCGGGGCGGTGACCTCGAGCTGATCGAAACGGCAATCGGCCGGCGCCTTGTCGAGCCGCCAGCGCAAGAAAAAGGTGACGTGGCGAAACCGGTCGCCTTGCAGATGGTCGTACTTGACCTCGGCGACGCGCTCGATGCGCAGCGCCTCCCAGCCGGCATCCTTGCCCGCGCTCCAGCGGCTTTGCGCGCCGGGCATGCGGTGGCCGTCGTCGTTGCCGGGCCCGGCCCAGGCCGCCCAGGGATGGCCGATTGCCGCCTCACCACGCAAGGGCGCCAGCAGCACCGCAAGCTCGCGCCGCGTCTCCATCGTGAACGACGACGCCGAGCCGACGTGCTGCAACACACCCGCGTCGTCGTAGAGGCCGAGCAGCAGCGAACCGACGGCGCCGGGCGTGTCCTTGTACCAGCGCAGGCCGGCGACCACGCAATCGGCGGTGCGCACGTGCTTGACCTTCAACATCGCCCGTTTTCCCGGTTGGTAGGGCGCGTCGGCCGGCTTGGCCATCACGCCGTCGAGGCCGGCGCCTTCGAAGCGCTCCAGCCAGGCCACGGCGAGGGCCCGGTCGCGCGTCATCGGCGTCAGGTGCAGCGGCGGCTTGGCCAGGCCGATGAGCCGTTCGAGCCGCACGCGACGCTCGCTCTGGGGCAGCGCCATGGTGCTGCGGCCGCCGGCAGCGAGCAGATCGAAGGCGACGAACGCGGCCGGCGTCTCGACCGCCAGCCGGGTGATGCGCGACACCGCCGGGTGCACGCGCTGCTGCAGGGCGTCGAAATCGAGCGAACTGCCGCGCACGACGACGATCTCGCCGTCCAGGATGGCGCCTTTGGGCAGCGCCGCATCGAGCGCTGCCTCGAGTTCCGGAAAGTAGCGGTTGAGCGGCTTGCGGTCGCGGCTCTGAATCAGCGTGCCGCTGCCCGTGCGGAAGACGATCGCCCGAAAGCCATCCCATTTCGGCTCGAACAGGAAGCCGTCGCCCGCGGGCAGTTCGAGCGCCACCTTGGCGAGCATCGGATCTATCGATTCGGGGAATTCGGCTGGGGGCATGAGGCGCTCGGCGGCACGCGGCGGGATGCAGCAGGGTAGCGCGATTCAGTCGCCCGTTGCGACACAATCCGTGCGACGACGAAGTGCCCCGGAGACCTGGATGACATCACCCTCGCGCTCGACGACCGGCCGGCTCGCGCGCCGCAACTGGTTGCGCGCCGCCCTGCTCGGCAGCCTGGCCGCGGCCCTGCTCGCCGGCTGCGCCTCGGATCGGCAACCGACCTCGATGACGACGGCGCCGATCGTCTTCGTCCACGGCAACGGCGACAGCGCCGCCCTCTGGACGACGACCGAATGGCGCTTCGAATCGAACGGCTGGCCGCACGACCGGCTGTTCGCGATCGACATCCCCTACCCGCTGTCCCGCGACGTCGACGCGGTGCCGCAACCCGGGCGCAGCTCCGCGGCCGAGAACCGCGACTTCCTGGCGGCCGAGGTCGACAAGGTCCTCAAGACGACCGGTGCCAGCCAGGTCGTGCTGATGGCGAATTCGCGCGGCGGCAATGCCGTCCGCAACTACATCGCCAACGCGGGTGGCGCCTCGAAGGTGTCGCATGCGATCCTGTGCGGCACGCCCAACCACGGCGTCTGGGCCGACCCCGCCCTGCGCCCGGGCAACGAGTTCAACGGCGCCGGCCCGTTCCTCGTCGGCCTGAACGCGCCGAAGGCGGCCGACGGTGCGGAGGTCACGCCCGGCCCCAAATGGCTGACCATCCGGTCCGACAACAACGACAAGTACGCGCAGCCCGATGGCGCCTGGATCGGCTCGAAGGGAACGCCGACCCACGTCGGCTTCGACGGGCCGGCGCTGCGCGGCGCCGAGAACGTCGTCATTGCGGGCATCGACCACCGCGAGACGGCGTTCGGCCCGCAGGCCTTCGAGCAGGCCTATCGCTTCCTGACCGGCAAGCTGCCGGCCGGTGCGCGCATCACGCGCCAGCCGACCGTGGTGCTCGACGGGATGGTGAGCGGTTTCGGCGTCGGCAATGCGGGCGGAACGGCGGCGGCGGCGAGCAATCTTCCGCTCGTCGGTGCGCAGGTCGAGGTGTTCGCGACGAACCCGCAGACCGGCGAACGGCTCGGCTCACCGGTGCATCGGCAAGCGATCGGCGCAACCGGGCGCTGGGGGCCGTTTGCCGCCGACTCGTCCGCGAGCTACGAATTCGTCGTCAGTGCACCCGGCTATGCGAGGAGCCATGTGTACCGGTCGCCGTTCCCGCGCTCGTCGGACATCATCCACTTCCGTGCCGAGCGCATGTCGGATGCGGAGAAGCGCGCGCCGGCCGTCGTCGTGTTCACTCGACCGGCCGGCTACTTCGGCATTCCGCGCAACAGCATCTCGCTCGACGGCAAAAGCCCGCCGGACGGGCTTACACCGGGCGTCGCCGGTGTGTCGTCGGTGCGGATCACGCCTGAGGCGGCCGTCCCGAAGTCGATGGCCGCCAGCTTCGACGGCGAACGGATCGTCGGCCGGACATGGCCGGCGGCGAGCAACGAGGTGACGGTGCTCGAGCTCACGTACTGAAGGCGAAGGCAGGGCACCAGCGCCCGGCCCGACAGGCGCCCGTCGAGACCGAAGGTGAAGCGCCAGCGCCAGGCCGGTGACTGGTCAGCGTCGCGGCGCCACACCTTGCAACACGATGCGCTGCAGGTTCAGGGCGGTGTCTTCAAAAAAGGCCGGGTCCGCGAGCGTCTTGCCGGTCAGCGCCCGGACCTGCACGGCGAAGTCGGCATAGTGCTGGGTCGTGGCCCAGATGGTGAAGATCAGGTGCTCCGGATCGACAGGCGCCAGCCGCCCGTCCGCGATCCAGGCGCGAATGACCGCCGACTTGCGCGCCACGATCTCGTGCAGCTCACGGCCGAGTTCATCGCGCAGCAGGGG
>CAXTDH010000226.1:4846-5705 GCA_964242405.1 uncultured Rhizobacter sp.
CTCGAGGCAGAAGAGCCGTGACGCCTCGGGGTTGTCGCGCGATACCACGAGCTTGCGGCGAATGTAGTCGGCGATCACCTGCTGCGGATCCTGCTCGGCACTGAACTCGCGCAGCGGCAGCAGCCACACGGCGAGCAGGTCGCGCAGCACCGCGAGATACAACTCCTCTTTGGTGGCGAAGTAATAGAGCAGGTTGCTCTTGGAGACGCCGGCACGGAGCGCCACCTGGTCGACGGTGGTGCCATGCAGGCCGTAGCGCGAGAAGAGCGAAAGCGCGGCGGCCAGCACCGCTGCCCGCTTGTCCTGAACAGCTGCCACGCCTCTTGTTTCAGCCACGGACCTCGTCTCGGGGATGCGAAGGGAGCATCAGTGTCCCACGGCGGAAGACGGGTCGTCTCGGTGTTTGTCCAGATGGTCAAACTGGCACGACGGTTGCATAGTTCGGAGCCTCGGTGCAGGCGTGCGACATTCCGGTGCAGGCGCATCGCAGGGCAAGTGATGGGAGCCAGTCATGACAGACGTCAGGATCAACGGCGAGCGCCTCTGGGCGAGCCTGATGGAGATGGCGAAGATCGGCGCAACGCCCAAGGGCGGCGTCTGCCGGCTCGCCTTGACCGACCTCGACAAGCAGGGCCGTGACCTCTTCGTTCAGTGGTGCAGGCAAGCGGGCTGCACGGTCAAGGTCGACCGGATGGGCAACATCTTCGCACGTCGCCCGGGGCGGAACGACGCGCTGGCGCCGGTCGGCACGGGCAGCCATCTCGACACCCAGCCGAATGGCGGGCGTTTCGACGGCGTATACGGTGTGCTGGCGGGGCTGGAGGTGATCCGCACCTCGAACGACCCCGGCATCGAGACC
>CAXTDH010000227.1:0-5681 GCA_964242405.1 uncultured Rhizobacter sp.
GCTTGTGCACGGCGACCGACTCGACGTCCTGCCCGCCGATCCGCACGTGGCCGGCAACGCTGACGTTCGAGCCGACGAGCGTCCAGCCGCCGCTCACCGCATCATGGTGGACGACGGTGTTCGGCAGGATGCAGACATGGTCGCCGATCACCGCATTGGCCGTGACGACGACGCCGGCCATCAGCAGCACGTTGCGGCCGATCGTCGCGAGCGGCGAAACGCGGGCGCACGGATGGATCACGCGCGCCCACCGTTCGGGGGCGATACCGAGGCCCTCGAGGAGCGCCCGCCGCGAGCGGTAAGAGGTCGGGCTGCCCGGCACCGCGAGCACCCGCGCGTCGGCAAAGTCGGCGAAGGCGGCGCGCGAATGCACGGGGTGTCCAAATGCCGGGACGCGCTGCTTCTCGGCCGTGTCGTCGACGAAGCCGAGAAGTCGGAATGCAGCGCCATCGATGCAGTCGAGCGCCTCGACGGCGTTGCCGTTGCAGGGGAAGATCAGCAGGCCGGGCGGCATCGAGTTGACCCGCGGGTGCCCGGCATCGTCGGCAGGGGCGCTCAGGCGGCGATCGCGGCGGCCGGCTGTCGCGCCCGATCCGCCAGGCGAACGACGGCCTGCGCCACCTCGTGGCCTTGTGCCTCCGTCAGCTCCGGAAACATCGGCAGCGACAGCACCTCGGCAGCGGCGCGCTCGGCATGGGGAAAGTCGCCGAGGCGGTGGCCGAGTTCCGCAAAGGCGGGCAGCAGGTGAATCGGCGTCGGGTAATGGATACCGGTCTGTATCCCTTGCGCGGCGAGTTCTGCCTGCCAGGCCGCACGCTCGGTCGTGCGGACGACGTAGAGGTGGTGCACCGGATCGGAATCGGCTGCGAACACGGGTGTGGCGACGCTGCTGCCGGCGAACAGCGCCTGGTAACGCGCGGCGGCCGCGCGGCGCGCGTTCGTCCAGCGCTCCAGGTGCGGCAACTTGACGCGCAGCACCGCCGCCTGGATCGCCTCGAGCCGAAAGTTGTAGCCCTTGAGCACGTGCTCGTACTTCTTCTCGGCCCCCCAATCCCGCAGCATGCGCAGGGTGCGTGCGTGCTCGGCATGGTCGGTCACGACCATACCGCCCTCACCGTAGGCGCCCAGGTTCTTGCCCGGATAGAAGCTGAAGCAGCCGAAATCACCGATGCTGCCGACGCGCTGGCCCTTGTAGCGGGCGCCGTGCGCCTGGCAGGCATCCTCGATCACGACCAGGCCGTGGCGCCGGGCCACTTCCATGATCGGGTCCATGTCGGGCGGCTGCCCGTAGAGGTGCACCGGCACGATCGCCCGGGTGCGCTCGCTGATCGCGGCTTCGATCGCGGCCGGGTCCATCGTGTAGCGCACCGGGTCGATGTCGACGAACACCGGCTTGGCGCCGGTGTACTCGATGGCCGAGACCGTCGCGACGAAGGTGAACGGCACGGTGATCACCTCGTCGCCGCGGCCGATGCCGGCCGCCAGCAACGCCAGGTGCAACGCGCTCGTGCCGGTGTTGACGCCTATGCCGTGCGCCGCCTCGCAGTAGCCGGCGAATTCGCGCTCGAAGGCCGCCACCTCGGGGCCCAGCGTGAACTGGCAGGAATCGAGCACCCGCAGGACCGCCGCATCGACGTCGCCCTTGATCGAGAGGTACTGCGCCTTGAGGTCGACGAAGGGAATCATGCGGCCTTCCTCCCGGCCTGGGTGTAGACGGTCGCGCCCTTGGCGCGCATCGACTGGCACGCCGCCTCGATCAGCTCGACCACCCGCAGGCCGAGGTGGCCGTCGGTGCGCGGCACCTTGCCATGGACGATGCAGTCGACGAAGTGCGCCCCTTCGACACTCAGCGCTTCGGTCATGCCGATCTTCGGCGCCCACATGTCGCCCGTCCGGTAGCCGACCCGCATTTCGTGGATCTTCTTCGGGTCGTCGGTCAGGCTGATGCCCTTGTCGTAGATCTTGATCTTCTCGCTCGGCTCGAGATCGTCGTAGGTGATCATCTTCTTGCTGCCGCCGACCAGCACCTGCCGCACCTTGACCGGCGCCAGCCAGCTGACGTTGGCGTGGGCGATGGTTCCGGAGTCGTAGAACAACGTGACGTAGGCAAGATTTTCCGGTGTCCCGGGAAAGTGGTTTGTGCCGCTTGCCGATACCGCCGAAGGCTGCTCGCCGAGCAGGAAGTCGAGGATCGAGAAGTCGTGCACCGCCAGGTCGGAGATGACGCTCACATCGCGCTGGAACAGGCCCAGGTTGACGCGGATCGAGTCGTAGTAGTAGATGCGGCCCAGCTCGCCGCTGTGGATCACTTCGGCCATCTTCTGCACGGCGCCGGTGTAGACGAAGGTGTGATCGACCATCAGCACGAGCCGGCGCCGCTCGGCCTCGTCGATCAGCTGCCGCGCTTGACTCGAGTGCTCGGTCATCGGTTTTTCGACCCAGACGTGCTTGCCCGCCCGCAGGGCCGCGAGCGCCAATTCGAAATGCGTGTGCACGGGCGTGGCAATGGCGATGGCGTCGATCTCGGGGTCGCGCAGCAAGTCCCGGTGGTCGACGGTCGTCTTCACGCCGGGGTAGCGGCGGTTGACGATTTCGAGCTTGGCCGGGTCGAGATCGGCGACGGCGCCGACCCTCGCCCCCGGCGTCTCGGCGAAGTTGCGAACGAGGTTCGGCCCCCAATACCCGTAGCCGATGATGCCGATGCTGATCACTGGTCACTCTCCCTTTTATCGCCCACGACACGCGCAGGCACCCCGGTCACGACGGTGTGATCGGGAACGTCTTTCGTTACCACCGCCCCGGCGCCGACCAGCGCGCCGCGGCCGATCGTGATGCCGCACAGCACGGTGGCGTTGCTGCCGATGGACGCGCCCTGGCCCACCCGCGTGGGCTCCAGCGACCAGTCGGATTCGGATTGCGAGCTGCCGTCGGCGTTGGTGGCTCGCGGCCGGCGGTCGTTGGTGAACATCACGCCGTGGCCGATGAAGACCTCGTCCTCGATCGTCACGCCTTCGCAGATGAAGGTGTGCGAGGAGATCTTGCAGCGCGCGCCGACCACGGCGTTCTTCTGGATCTCGACGAAGGTGCCGATGCGGGTGCCCGCGCCGATGCGGCAGCCGTAGAGGTTCACCAGGTCCGGATGAAAGATGGTGACGCCCTGCCCCAGCTCCACGTTGTCGGCGATCGGCATGTCAAAGCCGCCAGACATGCAACCCGGCGCTCTCCAGCGGCGCCGCGTCATAGGCCGACTTCACATCCACGAAGCAACCGCCGCGGACCAGCTTTCGGCAGATGTCCTCGGCCGTCAGCTCACGGTACTCGCGGTGCGCCACCGCGGCCACCATCGCATCGGCGCGCGGCAGCGATTCCCACGAATGGAGCCGCACGCCGAGTTCGCGCAAGGCCTCGTGACCGTCGGCCACCGCATCGTGGATGAAGACTTCGGCGCCAAAGCTCTGCAATTCGTGGACGATGTCCATCACCTTGGTGTTGCGCAGGTCGGCACAGTCTTCCTTGAAGGTGAGCCCGAGCACGTTGACACGCGCACCCTTGACGTAGCTGCCGCTGGCGATCATCTGCTTGATCGTCTGCTCGGCGATGTACTTGCCCATGCCGTCGTTGATCCGCCGGCCGGCCAGGATCACCTGCGGGTGGTAGCCCAGCATCTCCGCCTTGTGCGTCAGGTAGTAGGGGTCGACGCCGATGCAGTGGCCACCGACCAGGCCGGGCCTGAAGTTGAGGAAATTCCACTTGGTGCCGGCCGCCGTCAGCACTTCCTGGGTGTCGAGCCCCAGCCGGTCGAAGATGATCGCCAGCTCGTTCATCAAGGCGATGTTCAGGTCGCGCTGGGTGTTCTCGATCACCTTGCAGGCCTCGGCGGCCATGATGCTGCTGCAGCGGTGCACGCCCGGCTCGACGACCCGCTCGTAGAGCTTCGAGACCTTGTCGAGCGTCTCGGGCGTGTCCCCGGCCACCACCTTGACGACGTTGACGAGGCGGTGCTGGCGATCCCCCGGGTTGATGCGCTCGGGGCTGTAGCCGACGAAGAAGTCGCGCTTCCAGCGCAGGCCCGACGAGCGCTCGAGCGCCGGTATGCAGACCTCCTCGGTGGCACCCGGGTAGACGGTCGATTCGAAGACGACCGTCGCGCCCCGGGCAAGGTGCGGCCCGATCGTCTCGCTGGCGCATACCAGCGGCCCGAAGTCCGGGATGTGCGCGCCATCGATCGGCGTCGGCACGGCGACGAGCACGAAATCGGCCGCGGCCAGGGCCGACGGCTGGTCGGTGTAGTCGGCATGGACGGCCAGGCGCATGTCCGCCGACGAGAGTTCGCGCGAAGGATCCGACCCTCCGCGACAGGTCTCGACCTTCTCGCGATTGGTGTCGAAGCCGATCGTCCGAAGCCGCTTGCCGAACTCCACCACGAGCGGCAGGCCGACATAGCCCAGGCCGATGACCGCAACAGTGGGGGCGCCGTCCGAATCTCCAGTGACCAGTGCCATACGCTCCTCTCGACATAGCTGTTACGAGTCGAGACAACTGTGGCAAGGTGTATTCCTACACGGACTTCAAATTAGGGGGTGGTGGAAACGCAATCGGATGGTGTTTGCCCGGGTGTCGCCCGCGGAGTCCGTTAATTAGATTGAATGACCCTTACTGGAGACGCCATGAGCGCACCATCAGCCTTTCACATCGTCGCAGCGGCCTGCGTCGTGGCCCTCACCGCCTGCGGTCTCGACAGCGATGACGACACCGCCCCGGCAATACCGCAACTAACACCCGCGAGCGGCGCGGCGCTCGCCTCCTGCGGCGATCTCGTCACCCGGTTCGCCTACGCCGGCACGGCCATCACGGCTTCGAATCCGATCGCGGCGGGCGTCTTGACGGTCGCGGGGCAGCCGGTGCCGGCGCATTGCCAGTTGCTCGGCAAGATGAATCAGCGCACCGGCGCGGTCGATGGCCAGAGCTACGCCATCGGCTTCGAGATGCGGCTGCCGAACGCCTGGAACGGCCGCTTCTTTTATCAAGCGAATGGCGGAACCGACGGCGCGGTGCTAACCGCGACCGGCGGGGTGAACGGCGGTGCTGCGCTGACGAACGCCCTGACGATGGGCTTTGCCGTCATCAGCTCCGATGCCGGCCACAACGCCGCCCAGAACCCGAGCTTCGGCGTCGACCTGCAAGCCCGGCTCGACTACGGTTATCAGGCCGCCGCCGTGTTGACGCCGATGGCCAAGGCGGCCATCAAGCTGGCCTACGGCAAGGCGCCCGACCGTTCCTACATCGGCGGTTGCTCGAACGGCGGACGCCACACCATGGTGGCCGCCGCGCGCCAGCCCGACGAATACGACGGCTACCTCGTCGGTGACCCCGGCTTTCGCCTGCCGCTGGCGGCGGTCGCGAACATCGCCGCGGCCCAGGGCTACGCGACCGTCGCCTCGACACCGGGTGACCCCTCGACCGGCTTCACCCTCACCGAGCGGCGAACCGTCGCCGCCGCGGTGCTCGGCAAATGCGATGCGCTCGACGGCGCCACCGACGGCCTGATCCAGGACACCGGCGCCTGCAAGGCCGCGTTCGACCTTTCGCGCGACGTGCCCACCTGCACCGGCAGCCGCAACGGCAGCTGCCTCACGGCCGCGCAGAAGGCGGTCGTCGCCCGCCGCTTCGCGGGCGAGACG
>CAXTDH010000228.1:0-5660 GCA_964242405.1 uncultured Rhizobacter sp.
GCTACACCGTCGGCCACGAAGACGCCGACCTGAGCTTCGACGAACGCGACAGCGCGCCCTTCGTCCCCAAATCGGTCGTCGTCGACTCGCACTACCACTGGAGCCGGCCGACCGCGCCCCGCGTGCCGTGGGACCGCACCATCGTCTACGAGACGCACCTGCGCGGTTTCACCCAGCTGCACCCCGGCGTGCCGCAGGAGCTCCGCGGCACCTTCGCCGGCCTGGGCCAGGAGGCAGCCATCAAGCACATCGTCGACCTGGGCATGACGAGCGTCGAGTTGTTGCCCGTTCACACCTTCCTCGACCAGCCGTTCCTGACCGAGAAGGGCCTGAAGAACTACTGGGGCTACGACACCATCGGCTTCTTCGCCGCCGACCGCCGCTACTTCTACCGGCCGGAGGTCGACGAGTTCAAGTCGATGGTCGACCGCTTCCACGAAGCCGGGCTGGAAGTGATCCTCGATGTCGTCTACAACCACACGCCCGAGGGCAACGAACTCGGGCCCACCCTCTCGTTCAAGGGCATCGACAACTCGAGCTACTACCGGCTGATGCCCGGCACCGATGAAAGCAGCGGCCCGCGCTACTACATCAACGACACCGGTACCGGCAACACTTTGAACCTCAGCCATCCGCGGGTGCTGCAGATGGTCACCGACAGCCTGCGCTACTGGGTGACCGAGATGCACGTCGACGGCTTCCGCTTCGACCTGGCGACCATCCTGGCCCGCGAGAGCCACGGTTTCGACGAAGGCCACGGCTTCCTCGACAGTTGCCGCCAGGATCCGGTGCTCTCGAGTGTCAAGCTGATCGCCGAACCCTGGGACTGCGGCCCCGGCGGCTACCAGGTCGGCCGCTTCGCACCCGGCTGGGCCGAGTGGAACGACCGCTTCCGCGACACCGTCCGCTCCTACTGGAAGGGCGAGGAGGGCACGGTGCCGGCGCTCGCCAACTGCATGACG
The DNA here is from genome assembly GCA_964242405.1 of uncultured Rhizobacter sp. Lineage (GTDB taxonomy): Bacteria > Pseudomonadota > Gammaproteobacteria > Burkholderiales > Burkholderiaceae_C > LMDS01. The sequence goes on from CAXTDH010000228.1 coordinate 963, forward strand.
GCCAGTGGCGACCTGTTCAACCACCGCGGCCGCCGGCCCTGGGCGAGCGTCAACTTCGTCACCGCCCACGACGGCTTCACCCTCGCCGACATGGTGAGCTACAACGAGAAGCACAACGACGCGAACGGCGAGGGCAACCGTGACGGCAGCTCGGACAACCGCTCCTGGAATTGCGGTGTCGAAGGCCCGACCGATGATCCGGCGGTGCTCGAGCTGCGCGCCCGCCAACAGCGCAACATGCTCGCGACGCTGCTTTTGGCGCAGGGTACGCCGATGATGGTCGCGGGCGACGAATTCGGTCGCAGCCAGCAGGGCAACAACAACGCCTACTGTCAGGACAACGAAATCTCCTGGATCGACTGGAGCGGCATCGACGACCGGGGCCGGTCGCTGATCGGCTTCGTCCAGCGGCTGACACGCCTGCGCTCCGAGTACCCGGTGCTGCGACGCTCGCGCTTCCTGACCGGCGCCTGGAACGAGGAGCTGAAGGTCAAGGACGTGACCTGGCTGACGCCGCATGCCATCGAGATGGTGCCCGAGCACTGGGAAGACGCCCGCACCCTGTGCTTCGGCATGTTGCTCGAGGGCCGGGCGCAGACCTCCGGGATCGTCCGGCCGGGCACCGACAAGAGCCTGCTGCTGATCTTCAACGCCTGGCACGATGTGGTCGAATTCAGCCTTCCGGAGCGGGCCGGCAGTTCCGGCTGGAAGCTGCTCGTCGACAGCGCGACAGCCGAGGAGCCGAGTGCCGAAACCTTCGAATTCGGCCGAAACTACATGGTGACCGGCCGGTCCCTGCTGGCCTTCGGCGCGATTGAAGCGTGACCCGGTTTGACGTACATCACGAGGAGAGCACGATGAACCCTGTCGGTTCGAATGACGAGCAAGCAATCGAGAGCATCGCCCGGCGCCATGGTTTCAGCGTCGATGCCACCCGGGCGATGTTCGATGCCGTCATTGGCGGCAACGGCAGCATGGCCCAGTTCAGCCACCCGGAGTTCGGTGGCAGCGGCCAGTGGATGCGCGGCGGCATGACGATGCTGGGCGACATGTTCAATCACCGGCTGAAGGCGGCCGTCGACGCCCTTTGTGTCGACCTGGCGTCCCTGGCGGCGAGCCGCGCCGAACCCAGGGGTGAGGCGGTCGGCGGGCGGTATCAGTCGCAGCATCAAGGCAGCGGCCAGCATCCCTTGTCGACGGATGCCGATGGCGCTTCGTCGCGGGCGGAAGCAAGCTTGGCGTCATCGCCGAATGCGGGCTTCGCGTCGTCCTCCGGGCGCTGGTGGCCCGGCGACCTCGGCACGCCGAACGTCAGCGGTTCGCAGAACGGAATGCGCTATGCCTGGTTCGCCGGTTCGCGCCGCCTGGCGATCGAGTCGGGTGGCGAGGTGACGGTCTACGACACCGGCGAGCACCGGATCGGCGGCGTGTCGCAGCAGCAGTCGGCCGGCAGCCGCCTGAGCTTCACCAGCCAGCTCGGGCCGGTCGACATCGGCCGGCTGACGGTCGTCCACCCGCAAAACGCGGCGGACACGTCGGACGCGTCGGCGCGACCGACATCTGCCGACCTGCCACCGGCTTCGACCGGTCGTGAACCTCAGGACGTGCCGCGGCTGATCGAGCGGCTCGCCGAGCTGCATGCCGGCGGCATCCTCACGGACGCTGAGTTCAACGGCAAGAAGGCCGAACTGATGCGTCGCATCTGAGCCATCGCGACGCAGACGCTCATCCCCTTCAAATAGGGGGATGCCCTGGGGATACGTCCTACAGCCAACGCCGAGTGCGGCGCGGATACTCCGGCGCAGCAAGGGTTTACTCGGAGGTTTGGGATGAGCATTGATGATTTGGGTACCAAGTACCTGCAGTTGCGCTCGGCTTTGGCCAGTGCTTACGGCGAGCCGGTCTGGGACAGCGGCCATATCGACAGCCTCACCGACCAGATCGCCAGTACCGAATACGCGCTCGCGGCCTCGGGTGTCGACGCTGTCCCGGTTCGCCCGATCACGAGCCGTGGGCCGGCGCAAGCCGCCGTCGGCGCCGGGGCTCGGGCATGACGATGGACGCCGGCATGAACCCGTCGACCTCCGAGGACAGCACTTCCTCGGCGGCGCCGGAAGCAGCAGTCGCGCCTCGCAGCGGTGACGCCTGGCAACGGCGTTTCGGCGTCCCTTGGGATCTCGTCGATCGTGCGGCCCGTGCGGTGCTCGAGCGCGCCGCAGCCGCCTCCAGTCGCCGGTTTGCGCACCTGGACGGCGCCGCGGCGTCGGTGCAGGCCAGCCAGGTCTGAGCCTGGCCCACTGCCGTCATCCGGGATGCGCTGCGGTGCCTTCCCTTGACCGCTGACTAAGAAGCTGCCGCCACCTCGCGACTGAGACAATCCGGAGGCGTCGCCGTCGACGTCCCCTGTCGAGCGTCGATGCAGGAAGCCCCCACACCGCCGTTTCGTGTCCTGTCCGTCATCCCGCCGATGACGCAGCTGAACACGCCCTACCCGTCGACCGCCTACCTGACCGGCTTCCTGCGGTCGCGCGGCGTCGACGCCGTTCAGGTCGATCTGGCGCTGGCATTGGTATTGCGCCTGTTTCGAAGCGATGGACTGGCCCAGCTGCTCGAGTCGATCCAGCAACGGCCGGCCGCCGGGCGCAGCGCCCAGCTCGACGGCTTTATCCAGCATGTCGAGCGCTACCAGTCGACGATCGACCGGGTCATCGCCTTTCTTCAAGGGCGTGACCCGACCTTGGCGCACCGCATCAACAGCCGTCACTACCTGCCCGAAGGCGCCCGTTTCGCCTCGCTGGACGCCTACGTCGCCGACGCCGAGGGCGGCGACCCGCTCGCCTGGGCGTTCGGCGCCCTGGGGCTCCAGGACAGGGCCCGCCACTTGGCGACGCTCTACCTGAACGACCTGGCAGACGTGATTCGCGACGGCGTCGACGCGCGCTTCCAGTTCGTCCGCTATGCCGAATCGCTCGCGACCAGCCAGCCGACGTTCGGTCCGCTGGCCGACGCCCTCGCGGCGCCGCCCAACCTCGTCGACCTGACCTTGCAGGCCCTGACGCTGGAGGCGCTGCAGCTTCATCTCCCGCAACTGGTGCTGTTGTCGGTGCCGTTCCCCGGCGCCGTGTATGCCGCCTTCCGGATCGCCCAGGCGATCAAGCGCCATGACCCGAGCGTCGTCATCGCGCTCGGCGGCGGCTTCGTCAACACCGAGTTGCGGGCGCTGAGCGAGCCCCGGGTCTTCGACCATGTCGACTTCGTGACGCTCGATGCCGGCGAGCGGCCGCTGCTCGCGTTGCTCGAGCACCTGCAGGGGCGGCGCTCGCGGCAGCGCCTGGTGCGCACCTTCCTCCGCGAGCAACCCGAAGGCCCTGTCCGCTACATCAACTTCGCCGGCGAACCGGAGGTCGCGTTCGAAGATGTCGGCACGCCCACCTGGGACGGCCTGCCGCTGGGCGACTACCTGTCGCTGCTCGACATGTTGAATCCGATGAACCGGCTCTGGTCGGACGGCCGCTGGAACAAGCTGACCGTCGCGCATGGCTGCTACTGGAAGAAGTGCAGCTTCTGCGACGTCGAGCTCGACTACATCTCCCGCTACGACACCGCCTCGGCCACGACCCTGGCCGACCGCATCGAGCGAATAGTCGGCGAAACCGGCCAGACCGGCTTTCACTTCGTCGACGAAGCCGCACCGCCCAAGTCGCTCAAGGCGCTGGCGGCCGAGCTGCAACGGCGCCGGCTCGACATCTCCTGGTGGGGCAACATCCGCTTCGAGAAGTCATTCACGCCCGAGCTCTGCCTGGCGCTCGCCGACAGCGGCTGCATCGCTATTTCGGGCGGCCTGGAAGTGGCCTCCGACCGGCTGTTGCAGTTGATGAAGAAGGGCGTGTCGGTCGAGCAGGTGGCACGGGTCACCAAAGGTTTTGCAGACGCCGGCATCCTGGTCCACGCCTATCTGATGTACGGCTTTCCGACGCAGACGGTGCAGGACACGGTCGACGCACTCGAGTACGTGCGCCAGCTGTTCGAGGCCGGCTGCATCCACTCCGGCTTCTTCCACCGCTTCGCCTGCACGGTGCACTCGCCGGTCGGCCGCTCGCCCGGCGAGTACGGCGTGACGCTGCTGCCGTTGCCGCCTTCGCCCTTCGCCCGCAACGACGTCGGCTTCGTCGACCCGCTCGGCGTCGATCACGACAGGCTCGGCGTGGGCTTGAAAAAGGCGATCTACAACTACATGCACGGCATCGGCCTGGATGCAGACGTGCGCAGCTGGTTCGAGATGCCGGTGCCACGTGCCAGCGTGCCGCGGCAGCGCATCGCCAGGGCGCTGGCCTCGAGTGGCGGATCAACGGAGACGGCCCGATGAAGACCTATCGCATTGCCACGATTCCCGGCGACGGCATCGGCAAGGAAGTCGTGCCCGCGGGCCAGAAGCTGCTCGAGGCGCTCGCGACCTCGACCCAGGCGTTCGCGTTCGAGTTCGAGAACTTCGACTGGGGCGGCGACTACTTCCGCGAGCACGGCGTGATGATGCCGGACGACGGCCTGAAGTACCTCAAGGACAAGGACGCGATCCTGTTCGGCTCGGCCGGCGACCCGCACATCCCCGACCACATCACGCTCTGGGGCCTGCGCCTGAAGATCTGCCAGGGCTTCGACCAGTACGCCAACGTGCGCCCGACCCGCATCCTGCCCGGC
>CAXTDH010000229.1:0-5606 GCA_964242405.1 uncultured Rhizobacter sp.
GTCAACGCGCGCTCTCGCCCCGGCGCGCAGTCGAATTCGGCGCTCCATTCGGCGAAGCAGCGGCTGCCGTCAGTGACCGGCGTGAGCTTCAGCGTCGCGACGTAGTGCTCGACGCCCATCGGGCTCTCGAGGATCTCGTAGCTGCAGCTGTAGTCGTAGTCCGAGAGCCCCAGCAGCCGCTCGCGGATCGCGCCGCCATCGCGCAGGTGAAAGTGCCGGACGCAGCCCACGCGGTCGGCGGCCTGGCCGTTCTCGATGCGGCTGTCGGCAATCGACGGATGCCACTGCGGCAGGCCGTTGAAGTCGCGCACGCGTGCCCAGACGTTGTCGGCGCTCGCGTCGATGACGCTCGAGACATAGACCTGGACCATCGCTCACTCCGGCTTCGGTGCGGCCGCGGGTGGCAGCGCCGCGTGTGCGCCGCTCGCGGCGCCGACCAGCCGCTGGATGTCGCCGCCCTCGATGCCGATCTCGCGCAGCAACTGGTCGACGAGCGGCGCCTGGGCGCGAAAGCGCAGCGCCGAGTTGACGACACTGTCCGAAAAGTTGCCGCCGTGGCCACCGTCGCCGTTGGTGCCGCCACCCGAGCCGCCGAAGCCGTCGACCTGGAGGATCTTGATGCCCTCGATGCGCTCCATCGGCCGCACCGATTCGCGGATGATGCCCTCGGCTTTTTCGACCAGCCGCATGCGCAGCGCCGACATCCGAGCCTCCGGGCTCAGCATGTTGTGGGCATCGTTCATCATGCGCAGGCCCTCGGCCTCGATCTCGTTGCGCACGCGCATCGCCATCGACTTGATCTTGTCGGCATCGGCGTCGGCCTCGGCCTGCACCCGCAAGGCGGCGCCGCGGTCGGCGCTTGCCGACTTCTCGGCCTGCGCGGCCGAGGTCAGGCGCAGCGCGTCGCGCTCGGCGACCAGCGCCGCGCCGATCAGGGCGATCGCCTTCTTGCGCTCCGCCATCTCGACCTCGCGCGCGGTGAAGACCTTCTCCTCGGCGGCGATGGCGAGCGCACGCGCAGTCTCGGCTTCGGCCTGGGCTTCGCTCTGCGCCTTGCTCTCCCGGGCGATCGCGATCGAGCGCTGCTGCTCGGCCAGTTCGAGCGTGAGTCGGCGCTCGATCTCGGCGCCCTGGATCGCCCGCTCCTTGCCGATCCGCTCCTGCTCGAGCGTCTGTTCGGAACGAATGCGCGCCGTGTCGATCGTCTGTTTCGCGGCGATCTGCGCGCCCTCGGCGGCCTGCTCGCGTTGGGCACGCTCGGTGGTCACGTCGGCGCGCTGCCGGGCGCGGGCGATCTCGACCTCGCGCTGCTGCGTCAGCCGCGCGTATTCGCCGTCGCGGTCGATGTCGAGCGACAGCTTCTCGGCCTCGAGGTTCTTGTTGCGGATCGCGATCAGCGTGTCCTGCTCGACGTCGTTGCGCTGCTTCTTGCGGTGCTCGATCTGCTCCGTCAGCCGCGTCAGGCCCTCGGCGTCGAAGGCGTTGCTCGGGTTGAAGAACTCCATGCCGGTCTGGTCGAGCTGCGTCAGCGAGGCGGCTTCGAGCTCCAGGCCGTTTTTTATCAGGTCTTCGGCGACCGATTCACGAACGCGCTTGACGTAGGCGCCCCGGCGCTCGTGCAGCTCCTCCATCGTCATCTCGGCGGCCGCCGTGCGCAGCGCGTCGACGAACTTGCCCTCGACCAATTCCTTGAGCTGATCGGGCTCCATCGTCCGCAGGCCGAGTGTCTGCGCGGCGTTGGCAACGGCCTCCGGGTGCGTGGCAACGCGGACATAGAACTCGGCGATCACGTCGACGCGCATCCGGTCCTTGGTGATCAGCGCCTTGTCGCGCCCGCGGCTGACTTCGAGCCGCAGCGTGTTCATGTTCACCGGGATGACGTCATGGACGATCGGCAGCACGAAGGCGCCGCCGCCGAGCACGACCTTCTGGCCGCCGAGCCCCGTGCGTACGAAGGCGCGCTCCTTCGAGCTGCGCAAGTAGAGCCAGTGCATCAGCCAGACGCCGATGGCGACGATGATCGCGACGACGATCAGGCCGAGGATGAAACTTCCGAACTGCGAGCCGGACATGGGGAAATCTCCTTAACGCTGGATCTGGGTGAAGCGGCGCGTCGTCTCGGTCAGCGCCACTTCGGTCGGCAGCCGCTCCATCGAGCTCGCGCCGTAGAAGCCGTGGCAAGCGGGGCAACGGGCGAGCACGTGCTGCGCGTCCTCGGGCGTCGCGATCGGGCCGCCGTGGCAGAGCACGATCACGTCGGGGTTCACGGCTTTTGCGGCGGCGGCCCAGGTGGCGATGCGGTCGACGCAATCGTTCAGCGTCAAGGCCGTGCCGGCGCCGATGGCGCCACCCGTGGTCAGGCCGAGATGGCAGACGACCATGTCGGCGCCGGCGCCCGCCATGGCACGGGAGTCGGCCTCGCTGAAGACGTAGGGCGTGGTGAGCAGGTCGAGGCCGCGGGCCCGTTCGATCAACTCGACCTCGAGGCCGTAGCCCATGCCGGTCTCTTCGAGGTTGGCTCGGAAGGTGCCGTCGATCAAGCCGACGGTGGGGAAATTCTGGATGCCCGAGAAGCCGAGGTCGATCAGGCGCTGCAGGAACTGCTCCGGGATCATGAACGGGTCCGTGCCGTTGACGCCGGCCAGCACCGGTGTGCGCTTGACGACCGGCAGCACCTCGCGCGCCATCTCGCAGACGATCTCGTTGGCGTTGCCGTAGGCGAGCAATCCGGCGAGCGAGCCGCGCCCGGCCATGCGGTAACGGCCCGAGTTGTAGATCACGATCAGGTCGATGCCGCCGGCCTCCTCGCACTTGGCGGAAAGGCCGGTGCCGGCGCCTCCGCCGATCAGCGGCCGGCCAGAGGCGATCTTGGCGCGAAAGCGGGCTAGGAGCTCGGAGCGGGCGATGCGGGGCATGGTGTCGTTGATTGCGAATTCAGGCGCGCCGCGCACGGGCGCTCGGCCGCTCGACCTCGCGCCAGGCGGCGACGAGCGCGTCGGCGAAGGCCTCGTCGTTGATGTGCAGCGGCAGGCGCTGCAGGCGGCGGTCGGGGCCGGTGCGAAAGCCCTGTTCGATCGTCGCGAACAGGACACGGTCGGCCTCGGGGTCGTGGAACGGCTGGCCGGGCTTGTCGATCGCCGAGACGCCGCCTTCGGGCAGAAGGAAGCGCACCGGGCCGCGCATGGCATTGAGCTTGGCGACGAGAAAGTCGCCGATCGCCCGGTTCTCGTCGACGGTCGTGCGCATCAGCGTCACGGTCGGGTTGTGGCGGTAGAGCTTGCGGGATCGGAAGCGCTCGGGCACCGACTCCCAGGCGCCGAAGTTCGCCATGTCGAGCGCGCCGCAGGAGCCGACGTAGGGCAGCGCGTGACGGGCGAAGACGTCGAGCCGCGTCGGGCCGGCCGAAAGCGTGCCGCCGGCGATCTCGTCGGCGATCTCGGTGGTCGAAACGTCGATCACGCCGGCGAGCAGGCCCGAGTCGGCCAGCTTTTCCATCGACTGCCCGCCGACGCCGGTCGCGTGGAAGACGAGGCAGTCGTGGTCGGCTTCCAGCCGTTTGGTGACCGCCTGCACGCAGGGCGTGGTCACGCCGAACATCGTCAGGCCGAGCGCCGGCCTGGTCGTGTCGGACACCGGCGCCGGGTGCGCGATCATGCCGGCGAGCGCGTGAGCGGCGTTGGCGAGCACCTTCTCGCTCAGGCGGTTGATGCCCTGCACGTCGGTGACCGAATACATCATGCAGATGTCGCTCGGGCCGACGTAGGGCCGGGTGTCACCGCTCGCCATGGTCGAGACCATCACTTTCGGGCAGCCGATGGGCAACGCGCGCATGCCCTGGGTCGCGATCGACGTGCCGCCGGAGCCGCCCGCCGAGACGATGCCGCCGAGGTCGCGGCGCGTCTGCACGAAGGCTTCGAAGGCGATGCCCATGGCGGTGATGGCGGCGCCCCGGTCGTTGCTGAAGACAGCCGACTCGCCCCGCGGATGATGGCGTGCCACCTCGCGGGAATGAATGCTCGCCGGCGACGTCTTGCCCGACGTCGACAGGTCGACGGTGACGATGCGCAGGCCAAGCCGCTCAAGGCACTGGCGGATGAACAGCAGCTCGCGGCCCTTGGTGTCGAAGGTGCCGGCGACGTAGGCGGCGCGCACGCTGCTCGCGGCGACGGGAAAGTCGAAGACGGCAGGCGCGGCCGCTGGCGGCGGTGCCGGCTGTGGCGGTGGCGGTGCGGCGAGGCGGACGATGTCGGCCACCGGCGCCGCCGTGCCGCCAGCGTTCCAGCGCGTGTAGCCGCGCACGGTGCTCGGTGGCAGGTCGTCGAGCGTCGGCGCGCCCTCGCCGTGGGCGCGGCGGACGGTCAGCACCTGCGTCGGCGCGGGCGCTTCGCGCACCTCGGGCGTGGCGGGTTCGTCCTCCGACCCGCCCGAACGCACGCCGAGCAGCCGCTCCTGCAGTTCGCGGTCGGCGGCGAGCTGCGCGGTCGGCATCTCCTGGGCGATGCGGCCGTTGACCATCACGCCGATGCGGTCGGCGACCGACATCGCGACGCCGAGGTTCTGCTCGATCAGCAGCACCGCGATCTCGCCCTCGGCCGTCAGCTCGCGCAGCGCCTGCGCCACCTGCTCGACGATGACCGGCGCGAGGCCCTCGGTCGGCTCGTCCATCACCAGCAGTTTCGGCTTGAGCAACAGCGCCCGGCCGATCGCCAGCATCTGCTGCTCGCCGCCCGAGAGCTGCGCGCCGCCGTTGGCCTTGCGCTCGGCCAGGCGCGGGAACATCGCGTAGACACGGTCGACGTCGCGCTTGCGGCTCGCGACCATGCGCAAGGTCTCGTCGACCGAGAGCGAAGGCCAGACGCGACGGCCCTGGGGCACGTAGGCGATGCCGCGTTTCGTGATCTCGTTCGGCGCGCGGCCGAGGATGTCTTCGCCGAACAGCCGCACGCTGCCGCGCGCCGCGACCAGGCCGGTGATCGCGTTGCACAGCGTCGTCTTGCCCATGCCGTTGCGGCCGACGATGCCGAGCACGCCGCACTCGATCACGAGGCTGACGCCCTGCAAGGCGTGAGCGCGACCATAGAACACGTCGAGGCCCTCGACGACGAGCACCGGGCCGCGCGGCTTCGCGGTCTCGTCCGGATCGCGTCTGAACCAGGCCATCGTCAACGCCTCGTCGCCGAAAATCGGAGTGGCCAGGGGCAAGGCATCAGTGCTTGCTCCCCATGTAGATCGCCTGGACCTCGGCGTCGCCCTCGATCTGCTCCGGCGTGCCCGTGCGCAGCACGCGACCGTTGTGCATCACGGTGACGCGCTCGACCACGCGCAGCGCGATGTCGAGGTCGTGCTCGATGAGCACGAAGCTCATGTGCGCCGGCAGGGATGTCAGGAGCGCGACGAGCTCGCGCCGCTCGGCCGGCGACAAACCCGCGGCCGGCTCGTCGAAAAGGATCAGCCGGGGCGCGCCGGCGAGTGCCATGCCGATCTCGAGCTGCCGCTGCTGACCGTGCGCGAGGTTCGCGACGCGTTCGTCGGCGAGGTGCACGAGGCGGAGGCGCTCGAGCAGGTCGTCGGTCGCGACCGTCGACGCATGGCGCGCCCCGGCGCGC
>CAXTDH010000230.1:0-5589 GCA_964242405.1 uncultured Rhizobacter sp.
CGTCTTGATCGGCCGCTTCGAGTACACCGAGCGCGCGCCGCTTTCATAGAGCGCCAGGCCGATGAAGCCCGCCTTGTCGAAGGCCGCGAGGATCTTGTCGCCCTGCGGGCCGTACATCGTCTTCCTGAAGTGGGCGATGTCGCGGAACAGGAAGGGCAGCGACGGGATGACCGACTCCGGCACGATGCCGTGGAACGCCGCGGAGCTGGTGCGGACCATGTCGAGCGCGCCGATCTTGACCTGCTCGACGGTGTCCTTCTCGGGGCCGAGCGAGCTGTCGCCGAAGACCTTGATGGTGTCCTTGCCGCCGGTCGCCTTGGAGAGCTCGTCGCCCATCGCCTTGACCGCCAGGTTGGTCGGGAAGTCCTTGGCATGGACATCGGCGGAACGGAAGGTGCGGGCGGCAGCCGGCGCGGCAAAGAAGGCGGCGGCCGCGACGGCGAGCAGCGTTCTGAGGACGAGGGTCGAACGGCGGTTTGTTGTCATGGCGTCTCCTGGCTGTGGCTTCTTGTCGGTATGGGTATCGGCTATCGGTGTCGATGTCGGTGTCGATGTCGGTGCCTTCGGTTCGGCACGGCGTCGGTTGTGCGGCGAACTACGCCCTGCCCGGGCGATCTTCGGGCGCGGTGTAGTCGAGGGTGACGAAGCCGCCGCCCTGGAACTGCCGGGCGACCGGGTCGCGCGGATCCGGTCGCGAGAGGACATCGGCCGCGAAATCCTCGGCGTTCTGCCGGGCCACGAAGCCGAGCGTCTCGGCGCCGGCCGGGTCCCAGTAGCTGCGGCTGTTGGCCGAGACACCCCAGACCGCCAGGTAGCCGACGTCGGGTGTCTCGATGCAGCGCATCGTCAGGTCGACCAGGTCGTCGTCGCCGAACCAGGTGCTGAGGTGGCGCGGCTCCTGCGGCGGCTTGCCCATGGCGGTGCCGATGCGCATCGCGATGCCCTCGATGCCGTGCTTGTCCCAGTACATGCGGGCCATCGCCTCGCCCCAGACCTTCGAGAGCCCGTAGAGGCCGTCGGGCCGGTAGGGGGCGTCGAGCCGCAGCCTGGCGCCGACCGGGTGCATGCCGAAGGCGTGGTTCGAGCTCGCGAACACCACCCGCCGCACCTTGTGGCGCCGCGCTCCCTCGTACACCGCGTGCAGCGCGACCAGGTTGTTCTCGATGATCTCGGGCAGCGGCCGCTCGATGCTGGTGCCGGCAAGGTGGATGAGCACGTCGACACCGGTCAGCAGCCGGTCGACGACGGCCGCATCGCGCAGGTCGCCGTGCAGGACGTCTTCACCGTCGTGGAGCGGCGCCAGCGGCGTTCGACCACCGGCCGAGCGGAGGTCGACCCCGCGCCTGAGCAGCTCGCGGCGCAGCGTCCGGCCCATGTTGCCGCCGGCACCCGACAACGCGACCTTGGTCATGGCACCGCCGAGCTGCCAGCCGGTGGCAGCGACACCGACCCCGACACGAGCGCCGCCGCCTGCCCGCTGCGCATCCGCGCGACCGCCTGCTGCGCCCCCGCCGCCATCAAGCGCGCGTCCGAGCCGACGGTGACGAACTGGAAGCCCTTCGCGATCCGCGCCAGCGCCACTTCCGGCGCGCCGTTGTGGATGCCCGCGACGACGCCGTGCGCCTTCGCCCGCTCGAGGATATGGTCGACCGCCTCGGCCGCCTTCGGCTCGAGCTCGTCGAAGGTCGGCTTGCAGCCCAACGCGAGCGACAGGTCCGACGGGCCGATGTAGATCGCGTCCAGCCCCTCGACCGACAGGATCGAGTCGAGGTTTTCGAGCGCCTGCGCCGTCTCGATCATCGCGAAGACGACGATCTCGTCGTTCGCCTGCTGCGGGTAGTCGGCGCCGCCGTAGAGCAGCGCCCGGATCGGGCCGAAGCTGCGGGTGCCGCGCGGCGCGTAATGGGTGTAGGCGACCAGCCGCTGCGCGTCCTCCCGGGTGTTGACCATCGGGCAGATCACGCCGTAGGCGCCGGCGTCGAGCGTCTTCATCAGGATGCCGGGCTCCAGCCACGGCACCCGCACCACCGGCACCGTCGGCGTGGTCGAGATCGCCTGCAGCATGCCGACCATCGCCGGGTAGTCGACGACGCCGTGCTGCAGGTCGATGGTGAGGCAGTCCCAGCCCTGATGCGCCATCGTTTCGGCGGAGAAGCTGTTGCCGATGGCGAGCCAGCCGTTGACGGCGGCGCCGCCGGATTGCCAGATCGCGCGGAGCGAGTTCTTTCTCATCAGGTCACCGGTGCGGGGTTGAACAGGACCAGCGCGTTGTGCAGCTTCCACTGCTCGGCCCAGGTCTTCTTGCGGCCGCTGGCCACGTCGAGCAGCAGCTGGAACAGTTCGCGGCCGACCTCCTCGATCGTCGCTTGGCCGTCGGCGATGCGGCCGGCGTTCACGTCCATCAGGTCGTGCCAGCGGCGCGCCAGGTCGCTGCGGGTCGCGACCTTCACGACTGGCACCGCCGCCAGGCCGTAGGGCGTGCCGCGGCCGGTGGTGAAGACATGCAGGTTCATGCCGGCGGCGAGCTGCAGCGTGCCGCAGATGAAGTCGCTCGCCGGCGTCGCGGCGTAGACGAGGCCGGCTTCGATGCCGCGGTCGCGCAGCCGCTCGCCGGGCGAGAGCACGCCGCTGATCGGCGCGCTGCCGCTCTTGACGATCGAGCCCATCGCCTTTTCGACGATGTTCGAGAGGCCACCTTTCTTGTTCCCGGGCGTCGTGTTGGCGCTGCGATCGACGCGGCCGCGGCCGAGGTAGGCGTCGTACCAGGCCATCTCCCGGATCATCGCGTCGGCGACTTCCGGCGTCGAGGCGCGCGAGGTCAGCTGGTCGATGCCGTCGCGCACCTCGGTCACTTCGCTGAACATGACGGTCGCGCCGGCGGCGACGAGCAGGTCGGTGCAATGGCCGACCGCCGGGTTGGCGGTGACGCCGCTGAAGGCGTCGCTGCCGCCGCATTGCACGCCGACGACCAGTTCGCTCGCCGGCACCGTCTCGCGCCGGCGGTCGTTCAGCCGCTCCAGGTGTTCTTCGGCATTGCGCATGATGCTGTCGACCATCGACATGAAGCCGACGTGCGCGTCGTCCTGCAGGCAGACGACATCGAGCTTGGGCGATGCCGTCTCGCCGATGTCGGCGACGTTGCGCTCGTCGACGATCGCGAACGAGCCAGGCGGCAGCAAGCGCTCGGGTTGCAGCTTCTCGCAGCCCAGGCTCACCACCATCACCTCGCCGCCGAAGTTCGGGTTTAGGCTGATGTTGCGCAGCGTGCGGATCGGGATCACCGCATCGGGGGCGTCGATGGCGACGCCGCAGCCGTAGTGGTGCTCCAGCCCGACCACGTCGTCGACGTTCGGGTAGCGCGGCAGCAGCTCGGCCTTGATGCGCCGGACGGCGAAATCGACGACGCCGGCGACGCACTGCACCGTCGTCGTGATCGCCAGGATGTTGCGGGTGCCGACGCTGCCGTCCGGGTTCCGGTAGCCCTCGAAGGTCGGCAGGGTCTCGGGCGGCGGCAAGGCCTGCGGCCGCACGGTCGCGATCGGCAGGCCCTCGAGCGACCGGGCCTCGGGCAGCTCGAGCAGCCGCTCGTGGACCCAGCTGCCGGCGGGAATGGCGCGCGTCGCCCTGCCGATCGTCACGTCGTAGCGCCGCACGGCGTCACCCGCCGCCAGGTCGACGAGCGCCACCTTGTGGCCCTGCGGCACCTTGTCGACCAGCGTCGGGCCGTCCGCGAAGCGCGTGCCGGCGGGCAGCCCGCCGTCGTTGGCGACGATCGCGACGTTGTCGCGCGGGTGCATCCTGATGAAAAGCGGCGCACGTGGTACGGCCGTTGCGCTCATGGCCGAAGCGCCGGAAACACCGGGGGCAGCGGGCTTCACGACGAGCATGCAATCCATCCGAAGTTCTGTGCGATCAGGGGACTGGCAAGGATGCGTGGCATGGGATGAGTCGAGAGCTGTCCGATGAGTAACCCGACTTTGCCTTAGTTGTCCGATGACGGCATGCGGATTTACCATTACATGAGCGGTTCCCTAGCCCGAACACTTGTACGATGTCCGATGACTGTCACCCCTCATGACGTTCCATGAACGACAAGCGATCGCCCACAGCCGAATCCGCCGAGCCGCTCGACCGGCGCCGTCGCGCCGGCCGCAGTGGCCGGAGCCTCGCGCATGAGGTGGTCGAGGGGCTGCAGGCGGAGCTGCAATCTCGCGCGATCAAACCCGGCGAGAAGCTGCCGACCGAAGCCGAGCTGATGCTGCGCTTCGGCGTCGGCCGCGGCGTCGTCCGCGAGGCGCTGTCGCAGATGCAGGCAGGCGGCCTGGTGCAGACGCATCACGGCGTCGGCACGTTCGCGCTCGAAACGGCCGCAGCGGGCGGCCTGCACCGCTGGCCGTCGCTCGCGGGCACCGGCATCGAGCAGGCGCTGCAATTGCTGGAACTGCGCACCAGCATCGAAACGGACGCTGCCGGGCTGGCTTCCTCGCGCCGTTCGGACGCCGACCTGCGCACCATGCGCCAGGCCCTGGACGACTTTTCGCGTCATCTGCGGTCGGTCGGCGACACGGTCGAACCCGACCTGCGCTTCCATTCGGCCATCGCCCAGGCGACCGGCAACCCGTACATCGGCGACACGGTGGCGCAGCTCGCCATGGCCATCATCCCGCCGTCGAGGGTGTCGGCCGCCGGGCTCGAAGGTGGCCGCCAGGTGCAGCATCTGCAGAAGGTCAACCAGGAGCACGAGGACATCTATGCCGCCATTGCGCGCAGCGACCCGGAGGCGGCGCGGGCGGCGATGCGCATCCACCTCGTCAACAGCAGGGAGCGCCAGCGGGCGGCGCACAGGGCCGGCCTGCCCTGAACGGCACGGCACAACGCCGTCTCGCCTCAAGATCGGCTCGGCGTGTGCCGACAACAAGGGCAGGCTGTTCGTCAGCCGCCGCATGTCAGCCGCCGCATTTCGGCGCCCGCTCGTCGCGGCGCCGCCAGCCGCGCCGGCCGGCCCCTGTCGTGCCACGAACCATCGAGATGTGTCGCCTGCCGCCCTTCCCTGACCCGACCCACCTGAATCTCGACCCGGCTCGCCCGTTGCTTGTGCGCTGCCCTGTGCCGGCGCGCGGGCGCTGACCGATGCCACGAGCTTCAGGCTCCGACGGCCTGGCGCGGGAGAGGCGACGGCTGCGTCACCTCCAGGGCCCGTCGTCGGAAAACCGCGGCCCGAGCCCGCCGTCGTCGACATCATCCGCGCCGGCGCCATCCGCCGACGACGACGCACGCGCCGACATCGATCTGCTCGAACGGAACCTGGGTCGCGGCCCCATGCGGCTGCGCTTCGAATCGACGCTGGAACGCCGCTTCCACGCCGACATCGCGGCAGCGCGGACCGCCCGCATCGCCGTGTGCAATGCGCTGGGCGCCCTGCTCGCCTGGCTCAGCACGCTGCAGGACGCCCGGCTCATGCCGGCGCTCGCGTCCGTCATGACGCCGCTGCGCAATGGGGGGATGGTGCTGGTGGTACGCGCTGCTGCCGTCCTGTTCTGGAAGCGGCGCACGACGCCTTTCTGGGGCGTCGAAACCGTGACGGTGTGC
>CAXTDH010000231.1:0-5576 GCA_964242405.1 uncultured Rhizobacter sp.
GTCAGGCTCATAACCTGAAGGTCACAGGTTCAAATCCTGTCCCCGCAACCACCTTGATTTGTCGAGCCTCGGAAGTCTGCGCTTCCGGGGCTCGACGCGTTTCGGACGCCAGCACGAGCATCGTCGCCAGATCGCCCTTCATCTCCGCCCTGAGCATCCCGTTCACGGGCGTCAGCACAATCGCGTCTATGAGGCGGCGGAGGATCTCCTGCGCCTCGGTCCTGGCGCCGTCACTCTCGAATGCCTCCAGCAGACGCTCGACCTTGCCGCGGTAGACCTGCGCTAGGCGTGAGTGGAGCAGGGCAGGGGTGGTCTCCTCCCGTGACGTCGCCAGCTCGCGCTCCAGCTCGGCCTTGCGCCGACCCAGGCGGTTGAAGTCGTCCGCGAACAGCGCGGCGTCGACGCCCTTCAGGATGGCTGCCGTCAGGCGGGCGACCCCGGCTGAGACCTCGCGCAGTTCGGCCTCGCGCTCCGTCCGGCTCGCGTCTCGCTGGTTGGCGAGCCTGTTCCGCTCGGCGATGTACTCGGCGACGAACGCCTCCACCACCTCGGGCTGCATCAGGTCGTCACGCAAGGCGGCGAGCACCTGCTCTTCGAGCTCGTCGATCCGCACCGTGATCCGGTTGGTGCAAGCCGACGCGCCCTTCTTGGTCGCGGCGTGGCAGGCGGAGCGAAACCTGCCGTTCTTCGAATAGGTCGAGCCGCACTCGCCGCAGACGATCTTGCCGGTCAGCAGGTAGCGGGGACGCTGCTTGGCCCAAAAAGGCTGCTCGCTATCCTGCTCGTTTCTGGGCTGCGCCACCACTTCCTGCCGGTTCTTGACCTTCTGCCACAGCTCATCCGACACGATGCGCAGCTCCGGCACGCTCGCGTGCTGCTTCAGCTCGTCGGGGTTCGCAAAGGCGCGGCGCGCGCCCGTCTCGGGATCGCGCCGGTAGGTCTGCCGTTGGTGCTCGGGCTGGCCGATATAGAGCCGGTTGTTGAGGATGCCCGTCCCCCGCGCCTTGTTGCCGTTGATGGTTGACGCGCTCCACCGGCCGCCACGGGGACCGGGCACGCCGCGGTCGTTCAGCTCGATGGCGATGTCGTGCGGCGAGCGGCCGCCGGCATATTGCTCGCAGATATAGACCACCGTCTCCGCCTGCTCGGGCACGATGCGGCGATGGCCGGGGATGCGGTCCCCCCGCGCGTCCGGCACGAAGTCCAGCGCATAGCCATAGGCGAGGCCGCCGGGGTTCTGGCCGTCGCGGAAGCGCTTGGCGAGCGCGTCGCGCGTCTTGCGGCTGGTGGCCGCGAGCTGCTCGGCGTTCATCGTGCCCTTCAGACCGACGTGGAGGCGCGTGATCTCGCCGTCGGCGATGGTGTGGAGCCGGAGACCCAGGAACTCCAGCCGCTCGTAGATCATCGGCGTCTGCCACTGGCTGCGCGACAGCCGATCGAGCTCGTCGGCGAGCACCAGGTCGATCCCGCCCCGCTCCACCGCCCGCAGCAGCTCGGTCATGCCCGGCCGGAGCTTGATGACCCGGCCGGTGATCGCCTCGTCGGCATAGGCGCCGACCTCGGTCCAGCCTTGCTTCGTCAGATAGGCGCGGGTGTTCTCGTTCTGCACCGAGATCGATACTGGCTTCTGTTTGTCGGTCGAATAGCGCGCGTAGATCGCCACCCTCATGATTTCACGTCCCGTTCGTGCCCACCATCGCCAGCATGATGAAGTCGGGCCAGGTCGCGGGCAAGCAGCTTCGCCAGCGCCATTGCCGCCTCCCGTCGCCGCTGGGCAGCCGTAACGGCGCTATCGCGTCGAGATGCTGCGCTGCTTGCGCGGGGAGGGGACCTGTCGGCCATTTATCCTGCATGGCCCGAGCCAGGGCGGCGGAATGCAATCTACCCCGCCTGACTGCAGCGGATGCGCACTGACCGCCCGAGGGGTGGGTTCTGACGCTCTTTCCTCCTACGCCTCTCTCGCGCTCGTAGTCTGATCGGTGTCGGCCGCCTCGACATGCGCGCGGTAGAACGCGACCATCTCGGTCTTGGCGAGGCTCGGATTGCCCGCGACGTCGCCGACGACGCTGGCGAAGTCGAGCTGGCGCATGATCGCCTCGACATCGCCCTTGTTGCCCTTGATAAAATAGTTGGAGTTCGGGCTGGCGCTCATGTCGTGGTGAACCTGCCCCGCCTTGGCGCCGACGCGGTGGATGGCGAAGTCGGCCCCCTCCGCCGTCTTCAGGAAGGTGAAGTCGGGATGCGTCGTTTCGCCCTGCTGGAGGTCGCGGGGCTGATCCCGCCGCACCCAGATTTGGAACACGGCCGGCACGCTGTACGGCTTGCCCCGAAACAGGAAGGCGTTGGCCGGGATCAGCTCTTCATGGATGAGGTGGAAGGCGCGGTCGAGGCAGTCCAAGACCGAGGCTTTGCGGAAGGAGCTCGGAAGAATGAACCCGATGATGTCTGCCTGCCATGCCGCGTGATTGAAGAAGCTCTTTGCCAAACTGGCGACCCTGCCGAACGGCGGATTGCCAATGACGGCGACCGGCCGGTTGCCGCCTACCGTGACGGTGAGGAAGTCTTTCGTCTCGATGCCCGGGTATCTGGGATCGACATCGTAGGCGCGGCTGCCGGGCGGCATCAACCTGAAGAACGACCCCGTGCCGGCGCTTGGCTCTACCAGCAGGTGGCCGGTGAGGTCGACATGGCTCTGGACCACGCGGTAGAGATGGGCCGCAACCGCCTCGACGGTATAGTATTGGTCGAGGTCACGGTCCGTGGTGGGGTTGTCGTTGGTCGCCGCTGAACGGGTCGGCTTGCCGAGCGGCTTGGCGAGATCTCCTTTCGAGCAGCGCTTCCCGCGCGGCTTGGGCTCGTGGTCTTGCATGGTCTTGGTTCCGGGTCGTTGATGACCCTTTCGCCGTGACCCGGATCGGCGAGGCGGATTGCAATCCACCCCCACAGAAATGCCGCCCTTGCGAGAGGTGGTCGGCAAGCAGACCCCAGCCGGCACGGTCGAGTGCCCGCGCGCCAGCGGCGATGGTGGGGTTGCGATCGCGAGACACCGCCGATGGGCAGTGCCGGGCGACCGTCGCCAGGAGAGCCCGGGTGACCGGGCTAGCCGGCTGCCGTTGCCAGACCTGGCCGGTGACGATGGCGACCAGCAGCAGCGCGCTGGTGACACGGAACACCATCGGCACCCGGCGTGCACCAGGCGAGCGCCGCGCACCTCCGGTCCCGACGTTCATGCCAGCAGCCCCGTGAGCCACCCGGCCGCACGGTGCTGGCCGGCCTGTCGTTCCTGCGGCGTGCACCATGGCGACGTCGCGGCAGCGACGACGCGGCCTGGGTGCAACCGCCAAGCGGCGTCGCCGTGGTCTCCGGCGAGCCACAGTGCCCCAACCTCATCGAGCCAAGGCCGCACCGGTGTCGTCCAGCGCGTACCGGCCGCCGACCACAAGCCGAGCGCCATGGCGATCTCCTTGCCCGTGCACGAGACGACCAGCGCATCACTCCGCGCCTCCCGCGTTGCCTGCTCGACCAGCCGGATGGCGAAGGGTAGGGCAGCGCTGGTCGGCACCAGCAGCAGCTCGGCCGAGGCGACGTAGAGGTAGCCGGCGAACGGCGTCGACAGCACCGGCCCGGCCGCCTCGAAGCGCCAGCCGGCCTTGTTCGCGATCGCGAGCGCGACGATGAGCGCGCGCGCCTCCGCTGCCCGCCGGGTGGCGAGATCCTGGGTCATCACCTTGTTTCCTCCTGTCAGCTGTACCGGTCGGGAGTCCGCCACATCCTGACCCTTGGCACCGGCAGCGTGCCCGCGACGTCGCGCAGCCGCCGCATGCCGGCTAGGTCGACCTGCCCGCGCAGCCACGCGGCGATGCTGTCGCCCGCCAGTGCCTCGGCGGGCCGCTCCAGCGCCGCCCTGAGCGCCGCGCCATCATGGCCGCAGCGCACCTCCAGCCGCACGAGGATGTTGAGCAGCAACGCCGCGCGGGCAGGGCAGACGGCGACCGCGTCGTCGGTGTCACCGCGCTTCAGCACCTCGGCCGCTTCCAGCGGGAGAGCGAGGCCGCCGGCGGCCAGCCCTGCGTCGAGCGGATGCGTGTGGAGGAGGCGGCCGATCTCGGCTACATCCCAGCTCATCGCGCCAGTCATGCCGGCTCGCCCGTGTCCGCGAGCAGGGCGTGAAACCGCTCGCGCGTCGGTGCCCACAGCCCATCGCCGAGCAGCGGCGCGACATAGCTGCCAAACCCGCCCCACGGCTCGATCCGGCGCGGGCCCGCCACCATCAGGTGGAGATGCGGATCGTTGCCGCTCGCCACCCGCGCCGGCACGTGCTGGACCAGCAGCACCGCGACGCCGTGCTCACGGGTCCATTCCTGCGCCAGGGTGCGGCCGAGCTCCCACTGCCGGTGCAGGCGCTGCGGCCGCCAGGTCAGCGTCGCATAGGCGAGCAGCGCCTTGCCGTCGGCCGGATGCTCGGCGTCCACCGCCTCGAACAGCGCGCGCGGGCAGGCGAGCCGGTCGTCGGCACCGGCCGGCAGCAGCACCTCGGCGCGGTGCGCGGTGATGATCCAGCTTGTCGGGTCCGCCGACGCCGGCGCGAGCTTGGCGCGGGCGAACGCGGCGGCACTGTTGGCGTTACCCTGGTGCACCGGCCGCAGCGTGCCGACCATGCAGCGCGGGCCAGCACAGCCGGCCGGCTCGCCAACCAGCGCCAGCTGGCTGTGCGGGTTTGCGGCGTCACACGGCTGGTCCTTGTTGACCGGGGTCGGCTTCGCCATCACCGCGCCTCCCCGGCCGCGAAGATACCGCCGATCTCACGCGCGGCCCGCGCCAGACCGATCTTCCGCTCCGCCAACGACGGATAGGGCGGTACCATGTCGAGCAGGAGCCCCTCGCTTGTGACCGCGATCGAGGCGCCGAAGCCGAACGGCACCAGCCAGAGCTGGCCGGCGGGGCCGGTCCACAAGCTCAGGTCCACCATTGGCCAGGGCGCGTGCGGCAGCGCGGCGAGCGTCAGGTCGGCGGTGACCGGCAGCGCGCCGTCGACGCGGTCGCCGACCCGCAGCAGCACGACGTCAAGCCGGGCGATGGCGGCGAGCTGTTCGGCCGCCTTGCGGAACAAGGGCGCCGGCGTCGCGGTCGCGACCAGCATCGCCTCGCGCTCGGGTAGGTAGAGCCCGTCGGGCAGGCCGTCGAGGAACTGGAGGTCGCGGGTGCCGTCAACCTCGAGGGCGACGAGGACATAGCCGAGCGCCGTGGAAGCCGCCGTGCACGCCGGCGGGTAGAGGGTAGCCATAGAAAAGGGCCTTCATCTGCTTGGGCCCGTGACCGGCCGGTCGCGGGCAAGCCCTTCCGGTGTTTTCCTTCCACCTTCCGGGCTCGCTCACGCGGCCCAACCTGCTCCACTTCTCTTCGCCTGGTTCGTGTATGGATGCCCGCGCTGCGAACGAGCGCGTTAAAAGCCAGCTGATGTTACGCGCCGGTCATAGGATCCGGGCGTTGGACAGAGCAGACAGTCTGCTTCAAACTTGGTGGAGAATGGCCTGGCCGCTTTATCGCGGGTGGGGGCGGTAAGCGGCCCTTCATTC
>CAXTDH010000232.1:0-5576 GCA_964242405.1 uncultured Rhizobacter sp.
CGGCTTTCGGCCGGGTCGCCCAGCCGAGCCGCTTCATGCCTTCGGCGATCGCGCCGCTCGACACCATTAGCACTTCCCGGCCCTCGCTGGCGAGCACGGCCATCTGCCGGCACCAGTTGCCGACGGCTTCCGCGTCGACCCCGCGGCCTTCGTCCGTGACCAGGCTGGAGCCGACCTTGACGACGATGCGCCGGGCGGTGGCGAGCACGCCACGGGGTGGGTTCACCTGGTCGCCTCCGCCTCCGCCTCCGACACCGACGCCGCGGCCCGCCCGGATGGGGTGGGCAAGCTCACGACGGCGCCTTCGTTTCCTCGGAGACGGCATCGAAACGTGGATCCGGGTCGTCGGGCACCACGTTTTTCAGGCTCGCGACATGCTGGTACACCGCCCGGATCAACGGCTCGCAACCTTCGCGGGTCAGCGCCGAAATCTGGAACACCGGCCCCTTCCATTTGAAGCGCTTGACGAAATCCTTGACACGCCTTTCGCGCTCCTCGACCGGCACCATGTCCATCTTGTTCAGCACGACCCAGCGCGGCTTGTCGAAGAGCGACTGGTCGTACTTCTTCAGCTCGGCGACGATCGCCCGGGCCTGGACGACCGGATCCGTCGCCTCGTCGAAAGGCGCGAAGTCGATGACATGCAGCAACAGATGGGTACGCTGCAGATGGCGCAGGAACAGATGGCCCAGTCCCGCCCCTTCGGACGCGCCTTCGATCAGCCCCGGAATGTCGGCGACGACGAAGCTCTGCTCCGGCCCGACCCGGACGACGCCCAGATTCGGATGCAGGGTGGTGAACGGATAGTCGGCCACCTTCGGCCGGGCGTTCGACACCGCCGTGATCAGCGACGACTTGCCGGCGTTGGGCATGCCGAGCAGGCCGACGTCGGCCAGTACCTTCAGCTCGAGCCGCAGCTTCTTCTGCTCGCCCGGCCAACCGGGCGTCTTCTGGCGCGGTGCCCGATTGGTGCTGGTCTTGAAGTGCAGGTTGCCGAAGCCGCCGTCGCCGCCCTTGACGATCAGCACTTTCTCGTCCGGCACCAGCAGTTCGGCGACGACCTGGTGAGTCTCGGCGTCACTGATCACGGTGCCCATCGGCATGCGCAGCACGATGTCGTCGGCGGCGGCACCGAACTGGTCCGAGCCGCGGCCGTTCTCGCCGCGCCGTGCCTCATGACGACGTGCGTACCGAAAGTCGATCAGGGTGTTGAGGTTGCGATCGCCGACCGCGTAGACGCTGCCGCCCGAGCCGCCATTGCCGCCGTTCGGGCCGCCGAAGGGCAAAAACTTCTCGCGCCTGAAGCTCATGCAGCCGTTGCCGCCGTCGCCCGCGACGACTTCGATCGTGGCTTCGTCAACGAATTTCATGGTGCTGCATGTGCGCGTCCGAAGCGCGCCCTTTCAACGAGTCTGAGAGCCAAGGCCTGCAGCCCTGCCCCGCAAACGACGAAGCCCCGGACCGGCCGGGGCTTCGGGATGCCGCTTGTCCGAACGGTCAGAGCGCCGTCACGAACACCGTCTGGCGGTTGCGCGGCCCCTTGACCGCATAGCTCACCTCGCCGTCGACCAGCGCAAACAAGGTGTGATCCTTGCCGACACCGACATTCGTGCCGGCGTGGAACTTGGTGCCCCGCTGGCGAACGATGATCGAGCCAGCCGGAATCTTCTGGCCGCCGAACACCTTGACGCCGAGCATCTTCGGTTGGGAATCGCGGCCGTTCCGGGTGGAACCACCGCCTTTTTTCTGTGCCATGGTAGATTGCTCCTAGCGTTAGGTGGGCTGCCCGATCAGGCGTTCACCGCACCGATCTGGATCTCGGTGAAGTTCTGGCGATGGCCCTGGCGCTTCTGGTAGTGCTTGCGGCGGCGCATCTTGAAGATGCGAACCTTGTCGTGCCGCCCGTGCGCGAGCACCGTCGCAACGACGCTGGCGCCGCTGACCAAGGGCGTGCCGACCTGCAACTCGGCACCGGCGCCGATGGCGAGCACCTGGTCGATGGTGATTTCCTGGCCGACATCCGCAGCAATCTGTTCTATCTTGAGCTTCTCGCCGGCTGCAACCTTGTATTGCTTGCCACCGGTTTTTATGACCGCGTACATATCAGCCTCTCTTTAAGACGCGTCGTGCGTCGAACGCTTCCGCCATGCGTTTCGTTGCGACAAGCTGCTGCAAAAAACGCGAAGCCGCGGATTCTAGCATCAGCCGACACTGGGGCGAAAGCAGCGTGCCATGCGTCCGCAGGCGCCAGATTCCGGAGACGCAAGCCTCGCCGGCCGTCTTTCTATAATCGACCGCTATCGACGAGCCCAGCGTGCCCACCACTTCCACCTCCGACCCTGTCGCTGCACCACCGACGGCTGCGGCATTGATGGCGGCCGACATGCTCCAGGTGGACGGTGTGATCCAGCGCCGGCTGGCCTCCGACGTGGCGATGATCAACCAGATTGCCCACTACATCATCAGTGCCGGCGGCAAGCGAATCCGGCCGATGCTGGTGCTGCTGTTCGCGAGCGCCCTCGGCTTCAACGGCCGCGAACGGTTCGAGCTGGCCGCGACGGTCGAGTTCATCCACACAGCCACGCTGCTCCACGACGACGTCGTCGACGAGTCCGACCTGCGCCGCGGCCGGCAAACAGCCAACGCGATCTTCGGCAATGCCGCCAGCGTCCTGGTCGGCGATTTCGTCTACTCGCGCGCCTTCCAGATGATGGTGTCGGTCAACCGGATGCGGGTGCTCGAAGTGCTGGCCGACGCGACCAACGTGATCGCCGAGGGCGAGGTGCTGCAGCTGATGAACATGCACGATCCGGATATTTCGGTCGACGACTACCTTCGCGTGATCCGCTACAAGACGGCCAAGCTGTTCGAGGCGAGCGCGCGCATCGGCGCGGTGCTGGCCGACGTGACGCCGCTGATCGAGGAGTCGTGCGCCGACTACGGCCGTTCGCTGGGCACTGCTTTCCAGCTCATCGACGACCTGCTCGACTACGAAGGTGCGACCGTCGAGCTCGGCAAGAACGTCGGCGACGACCTGCGCGAAGGCAAGCCGACGCTGCCCTTGCTGCTGGCGATGGAACGCGGCACCGCCGCCGAGCGGGAGCTGATCCGGCACGCCATCGAGCACGGCGAAGTAGCGCGCCTTCCCGAGATCGTCGAGATCGTGCGCCACACCGGCGCGATCACCGCAACGCGCGAAGCTGCGCGTACCGAGGCCGAGAAGGCGTCGCGGAGCCTCGCCCTGTTGCCGCCTTCCGTCTTCCGGGAAGCGCTGCTAGAATTATGCGTTCGATCGGTCGAGCGCTCTTCCTGAGCGGCTCGGCGCAGCGGCTCTGCGTCATGCAGCCCGAGATCGGGGTGTAGCTTAGCCTGGTAGAGCGCTACGTTCGGGACGTAGAGGCCGGAGGTTCGAATCCTCTCACCCCGACCAGGAACCAGACGTGTCGGCGACTCTTTGGCCAGTGCACGGTTCCTGATTTCACTGCTGGCGACAAGCAATCGTGTCTGTGAATCACGCGCAGCGTGCGCCCGCACCTGGATTCAATCGGTTGCAGATGGCGGGCGAACAGGTGTGATTTAGCGACGTTTCCTGTCCGCGATGGCGTTTACAGTGCTTGACGGTAGGGCCATCCTGCACCGCCTCTTGCAACGGGAATAAGACACACGACGTGGACACACTGGTCGAAGCCCCGCAATCTTCCCTGTCCGGCGTCGCACGGGTGCTGGTCCATGCCGGCAAGTTGAGCTCCAAGGTCGCCGAAGACCTGGTCAAGAATTCGCGCGACAAGCGGGGCAGCTTCGTCGCGGCGGTGATCGCCGCCGGGGCGGTGTCGGCGTCCGATCTGGCGCACACGCTCTCAAGCGCCCTGGCGCTGCCGCTGCTCGACCTCGCCTCGGTCGACGTCCAGCGCCTGCCGCGCAACGTCATCGACAGCAAGCTCACCAACCAGTACCAGGTGCTCGTACTGGGCAAGCGGGGCAGCCGGCTCTTCATCGGCGGTGCCGATCCGACCGACCAGGAAGCCGCCGAGCGCATCAAGTTCGCGACCCAGCTCTCGCCGGAGTGGGTCATCGTCGAGCACGACAAGCTGGCGAAGATCCTCGAGGACGCCGGCGCCAGCGCCAACGACACGCTCGAATCGCTGTCATCGGGCGACTTCGAATTCGACGTCACCGACGACGTCACCTCGCCGCAGGAGGCCGAAGCCACTTCGGACGTCGAGGACGCACCGGTCGTCCGCTTCCTGCAGAAGATGCTGATCGACGCGATCAACCTGCGCGCCTCGGACCTGCACTTCGAGCCCTACGAATACCATTACCGGGTGCGCTTTCGGGTCGACGGCGAGCTGCGCGAGATCACCCAGCCGCCGATCGCGATCAAGGACAAACTCTCGTCGCGGATCAAGGTGATTTCGCGGCTCGACATCGCGGAAAAGCGGGTGCCGCAGGACGGCCGGATGAAGCTGAAGTTCGGCTCCAAGGCGATCGACTTTCGGGTCAGCACGCTGCCGACCTTGTTCGGCGAGAAGATCGTGATCCGGATTCTCGACCCGTCGAGCGCCAAGGTCGGCATCGAGGCGCTGGGATACGAGAAGATCGAAAAGGACAGGCTGCTCAAGACCATCCAGCGGCCCTACGGCATGGTGCTGGTCACCGGGCCGACCGGCAGCGGCAAGACCGTGTCGCTCTACACCTGCCTGAACATCCTGAACCAGCCGGGCGTCAATATCTCGACCGTCGAAGACCCGGCCGAAATCAACCTGCCGGGCGTCAACCAGGTCAACGTCAACGACCGCGCCGGCCTGACGTTCGCCGCGGCGCTCAAGTCGTTCCTGCGCCAGGACCCGGACATCATCATGGTCGGCGAGATCCGCGACCTCGAGACTGCCGACATCGCCATCAAGGCCGCCCAGACCGGCCACATGGTGCTCTCGACGCTGCACACCAACGACGCCCCGACGACCTTGACGCGGCTGATGAACATGGGCGTCGCGTCCTTCAACATCGCCTCCAGCGTGCTCCTGATCACCGCCCAGCGGCTGGCGCGCAAACTTTGCGAGACCTGCAAGAAGCCGGCGGACTATCCACGCGAGGCGATGCAGAAGGCCGGCTTCAAGGATATCGACCTCGACGGCAACTGGCGGCCGTACCGGGCAATCGGTTGTTCAGCCTGCACCAACGGTTACAAGGGACGGGTCGGCATCTACCAGGTCATGCCGATCACCGAGGAGATCCAGCGCATCATCCTGAATGGCGGCAGCGCGACCGACATCGCGACGCAGGCCCAGCGCGAAGGCGTGCGCGACCTGCGCCAGTCGGGGCTGATGAAGGTGCGCTCGGGCGTCACGACGCTCGAAGAAGTGATCTCGGTGACCAATGAGTGACATCACATGGCGACATTGGCGGCAGCGAAGAGCATCAGGGAACTGGTCTTCGAATGGGAAGGCCGGGACAAGAACGGCAAGACCGTCCGTGGCGAGATGCGAGCCGGCGGCGAGGCGCAGGTCGGCGCCAGCCTGCGACGCCAGGGCATCCTGGTCAACAAGGTCAAGAAGCGGAGGATGTCGGGCGGCAAG
>CAXTDH010000233.1:0-5568 GCA_964242405.1 uncultured Rhizobacter sp.
TGCCGAGTTGATGGGCATTTCACCGACCCGCGCCGGGCGGATGAGCTTCGGCCTGGCGGCGTTCATCGGTGGTCTCTCGGGCATCCTGATCGCGCCGATCACGACGCTCTACTACGACAGTGGCTTCATCATCAGCTTGAAGGGTTTCGTCGGCGCGATCATCGGCGGCCTGGCGAGCTACCCGGTCGCGGCGCTCGGGGCGGTCGCCGTCGGCCTGGTCGAATCGTTCTCGACCTTCTGGGCGAGCGACTACAAGGAGGTGATCGTCTTCACCCTGATCCTGCCGTTCCTGCTCTGGCGTTCGATCCGGAGCGGCCCGGCGGAAGAGCACCGGTGACGCGCCGAACCGGCAAGGCCGTGGCCATCGGCATCGCACTGCTGCTCGGGTTCGGCAGCACGCCCTGGCTGCCGCCGTTCTACCTCACCCTGCTGAACAACATCGGCCTGGCCTCGCTCGTGACACTCGGCCTGGTGTTGATGACCGGCATCGCCGGCATGACGAGCTTCGGCCAGGCAGCCTTCGTCGGCATCGGCGCCTACTTCACCGCCTGGCTCGCAACCGCGACCGCCCTGCCCGTCGGCCTTGCATGGGCGGCCGGCTCACCCTGGGCCGGGCTGGCAGGCGGGTTGGCGATCACGCTGGGCGTCGCGGCACTGCTGGGATCCTTGACGTTGCGGCTGTCGGGCCACTACCTGCCGCTTGCGACGATCGCCTGGGGCATCGTGCTGGCCTCCCTGTTCGGCACCTTCGCCGCGCTGGGCGGCCGCACCGGCCTCGCCGGCCTGCTGCCGCTGCACATCGCCGGCCTGTCGCTCGCCAGGGCCGACCGGCTCTGCCTGCTGATCTGGGGCGTGGTGCTGACGGCCCTGCTGCTGAGCCGCAACCTGCTCGATTCGCGCAGCGGCCGGGCGATCCGGGCGCTCGACGGCGGGCAGGCGATGGCGGCCTCGATGGGCGTCGACGTGTTCCGCGCCAAGCTCGCGGTCTTCCTGCTGGCCGCTGCCCTGGCGTCGATCGCCGGCTGGCTCTACGCGTACACGCAGCGCTTCGTCAGCCCGACGCCCTTCGGCATCGGCGCCGGCATCGACTACCTCTTCATGGCGTTGATCGGCGGCGTCGGCCATCTGTGGGGGGCACTGCTGGGCGCCGGCCTCTTCACGCTCGCGAAGGATGTGCTGCAGGACCTGCTGCCGCAGCTGCTCGGCCGGGCGGGCGACTACGACTCGGTGGTGTTCGGGCTGCTGATCGTCGTCCTGATGCAGCGTGCGCCGGGTGGTGCCGCCGGGGCGCTCGTGCGGGGCGGGCGGCGCATGCGTTGGCAGAAGCGCGGGGCCACTGCATCGACGATAACCACAGCGGCGATCAGGGGCACGGCGTCGATTGCACTCGTTGAACCTACCGCCCACGCCGCTCCCACCACATCCCGACTCCGCCGGCGCCGGCTGGCAGCCAGTGGCACGGCCGTGCTCGAAGCCCGGGCGCTGACCCGCCGCTTCGGTGGCTTGACCGCGAACCGCGACATCGACCTCGCCCTGCACGCCGGCGAGATCCTGGCGGTGATCGGCCCGAACGGCGCCGGCAAGAGCACCCTCTTCGACCAGCTCTCCGGTTGCGACACGCCAACCGGCGGCCAGGTGCTTCTCGCCGGCCAGCCTGTCACCGGCTGGGACGCGCGCCGGATAGCCGAGGCCGGCCTGGCGCGCACCTTCCAACACGTCCGCCTCCTGGCGACGATGAGCGTGCTCGAGAACGTCGCCCTCGGCGCCCATCTGCGCGGCCGCCTCGGCATCGCGAGCAGCGCGCTGCGGCTCGACCGGCACGAGGAGGCGCAACTCCTGGCCGAGGCCCGGCGCCAGGCGGAACGAGTGGGCCTGGGCACACGGCTCGCGGACGAAGCCGGCAGCCTGTCGCTCGGCGAGCAACGCCTGGTCGAGATCGCCCGGGCGCTCGCCGCCGACCCGTCGGTGCTGCTGCTCGATGAACCGGCGGCCGGCCTGCGGCACCTCGAGAAGCAGGCGCTGGCCGTCCTGCTGCGGCAGCTGCGCGCCGAGGGCCTCGCGGTGCTGCTGGTCGAACACGACATGGAGTTCGTGATGGGCCTGGTCGACCGGGTCGTCGTCATGGTGTTCGGCGAGAAGCTCACCGAAGGCACGCCGCAGGACGTGCAGCGCGACCCGCGCGTACTCGAGGCCTACCTGGGCGGCGCGGTGACGCCACCCGCCTCCGTCCATCCGCCACCCAACACCTTGTAGAGCGTCACCAGGTTCTGAACCTGCGCCGCCTGCACCTGCACCGTCGCCTGTTGCGCGGCGAACAGCGTGCGCTGGGCGTCGAGCACGTCGAAGTAGCTGGAGGCGCCGTTGCGGTAGCGCAGGTCCGCCAGCCGGTAGGTGATCTGCGCGGCGTTGGTCTGCGCCGCCTGGGCGCGCAGCTGCTCGCCGAGCGTCGCCCGGCCGATCAACGAGTCCGACACTTCCCGGAACGCCGTCTGGATCGCCTTCTCGTACTGGGCGACGGCGATGTCCTTGTCGACCCGTGCGACCTCCAGGTTCGCCCGGTTGCGGCCGGCGTCGAAGATCGGCTGGAGCAGGCCGGCACTGCCGGTGACCGCCCACGACCCGCCCTTGAACAAGCCCGACAACTGGGTGCTGGCGGTGCCGGCGCTGGCCGTCAAGGAGATCTGCGGGAAGAAGGCGGCGCGGGCGGCGCCGATGTCGGCGTTCGCGGCGAGCAACTGCTGCTCGGCGCTGCGCACGTCGGGGCGGCGACTCAGCAGGTCCGACGGCAACCCGGCCGGCAGATCGGCGACCGCCTGCTGTTCGGCCAACGGCCGCCCCAGCGGCAAGTCGGGCGGCAGCGGTTGCCCGAGCAGCAGCACCAGCGCGTTCTCGTCGAGCACGCGCTGACGCTCGGTCTGGGCGAGCGTCGCCTTGGCGCCTTCGAGCAGCTGCTCGGCCTGCCGGAAATCGACCTCCGAGGAGGCGCCGTTGTCGAACTTGAGCTTGGTCAGCCGATAGGATTCGGTGCGCGTCGCCAAGGTGTCGCGGGTGACGCGCAGCAACTCGTCGTCGGCCAGCATCGAGACATAGGTGTTCGCGACCTGGGCGATCAGCGCGATCTGGGTCGTCTTGCGGGCCTCGTCTGTCGCGAAGTAGCGGGCCAGCTGCGCCTCGCTCAGGCTGCGCACCCGGCCGAAGAAGTCGAGTTCGAAACTCGTCATCTGCAGGCCGACCGAGTAGCTGTTGACCAGCCCGCCGGGAACGCCGGTGGCCGAGCGAGCCGCGGTAGCGCCGGCGCCGATGCTCGGCAACTGGTCGGCGCGGCGGATGTCGTAGAGCGCCCGCGCCGACTCTATATTGAGCACCGCCACCCGGAGGTCGCGGTTGTTGTCGAGCGCCGTGGCGACGAGCCGCTTGAGCCGCTCGTCCGCAAAGAAGCGCTGCCACTCGATGTCGGCGGCTGCCGGCACTTCGGGTGTGCCCAACGGCATGAGGTTCGCCGGGTAATCGGGCACGACCGGGGACGCCGGACGCTCGTAGGTTGGAATGAGGCTGCAGCCGGCGAGCAGCAGCGCGGTGGCGAGCGTCGCCGGCGTGCGCGCCGCCAGCGCCTGACGCCCACGCCCACGCCCGCGCGAGCTCGCGTCCGAGCCCTGCGCCTCCACGCGCGAACCCCGGAACACGCCCCGACGTGCGCTCCCGCCCTCGACCAGCAGGCGCGTCATGCGCCTTCCCCCTTCAAGGCGGCGCCGTGTGGCGGTGGCGATGGCGGTGTCGAAGCGTCTGTCGCTGTCACCGCACCCGGGGCCTTCCTTGCCTTGCCGCGCTTGAACAAGGCGCGGACGACGACGAAGAAGACCGGCACGAAGAGCACCGCCAGCGCCGTCGCGGTGACCATTCCGCCGATCACCGCCGTGCCGATCGCCCGCTGGCTGGCCGAACCGGCGCCGCTCGCCAGCGCCAGCGGCAGCGTGCCGAGAATGAAGGCGAGCGAGGTCATGATGATGGGCCGAAAGCGCAGGTGAGCGGCGGCGAGCGCAGCCTCCATCGGGCTCTTGCCTTCAGCCTCCAGATCCTTCGCGAACTCGATGATCAGGATGGCGTTCTTGGCCGACAAGCCGATGATGGTGATCAGGCCGACCTGGAAGTAGACGTCGTTCGAGTAGCCGCGGAAGAGCGTCCCGAGCACGACACCCAGCACACCGAGCGGCACCACCAGGATGACCGCCAGCGGGATCGACCAGCTCTCGTACAAGGCGGCCAGGCAGAGAAACACCGCCAGGATCGCGAAGGCGTAAAGCAGATAGGCCTGCGAGCCGGCGATCCGTTCCTCCCGCGACTGCCCCGTCCATTCGAAGGTGAAGCCGGGCGGCAGCTGGGCCGCGAGCCGCTCCATCTCGAGCAAGGCCTGGCCGGAGCTCTGACCGGGCGCCGCGTCACCGGCGATGCGCATCGTCGGGTAGCCGTTGTAGCGCACCGTCTGCACCGGGCCGGTGATCCAGCGGGTGCTCGCGAACGACCCCAGCGGCACCGGCTGGCCGGTGGTGTTGAGGGCGTTGATGCGCAGCAGGTCCTCGGGTTGCATCCGCTCCGGGGCATCGGCTTGCACGACCACGCGCTGCAGCCGGCCGGCATTCGGGAAGTCATTGACGTAGGACGAGCCGAGCGAGGTCGACAGGGCGGCGTTGATCGCATCGAAGCCGACGCCGAGCGCGCTCGCCTTGTCGCGGTCGATGTCGAGCTGCAGCTGCGGCGCGTCCTCCAGGCCCTCCGGCCGGACGCCCGTCAGCACCTTGCTCTGCGACGCCATGCCGAGCATCTGGTTGCGGGCCGCGAGCAGCGCGGCATGGCCGGCGCCTCCCCGGTCCTGGAGGCGGAAGGTGAAGCCGGTGCCGTTGCCGAGTTCCGGAATCGGCGGTGGGCTGAGCGCGAAGATGAACGCATCGCGTACGCCCATCAAGGCGCCGAAGCCGCGGCCGGCCAGCGACTGTGCCGAGTGCTCCTCGCCGGAGCGTTCCTTCCAGTCCTTCAGCGGCACGAAGGCGAGCGCTGCGTTCTGGCCATTGCCGTTGAAGCT
The DNA here is from genome assembly GCA_964242405.1 of uncultured Rhizobacter sp. Lineage (GTDB taxonomy): Bacteria > Pseudomonadota > Gammaproteobacteria > Burkholderiales > Burkholderiaceae_C > LMDS01. The sequence goes on from CAXTDH010000233.1 coordinate 5,078, forward strand.
GAAGCCGAGCACGCTCACCATGCTGGCGGTCTCGGGCTGGCGCAGGAAGAAGGCCTCGGCCTGCTCCATCACCGACAGCGTCCGGCTGCGGCTGGCGCCCGGCGGCAGCTGCACGTTGGCGATGATGTAGCCCTGGTCTTCGTTGGGCAGGAAGGAAGTCGGCAGCCGGGTGAAGAACAGGCCGACGGCGACCACGATCAGGGCGTAGATCACCATGAACCGGCCGCCGCGCTTCAGGATGCGCGAGACCCAGCCTTCGTAACCGCTCGCGGTGCGCTTGAAGCCGCGGTTGAACCAGCCGAAGAAGCCCTTCTTCTCCATGGCGTGGCCAGCCTGGACCGGCTTCAGCAGCGTCGCGCAGAGCGCCGGCGTCAACGACAGCGCCAGGAAGGCCGAGAAGGCGATCGCCGCCACCATCACCGCCGAGAACTGGCGATAGATGTTGCCGATCGAGCCGCTGAAGAAGGCGAGCGGCACGAACACCGAGATCA
>CAXTDH010000234.1:0-5557 GCA_964242405.1 uncultured Rhizobacter sp.
GGCATGTTCGGCATGTTCGGGATCGGCAGGCCGAAACGACGGAAGAACTCGAGCATGTCCTCGTCCATCTCGGGCCCAGCGCCCCCATTGCGGCTTGCCTTGGCCCGTTCGGACGTCCGCACGAACACGACCGCCGGGCCGACCTGCTCGACCAGCCCGGTGAAATCGGGCAGCCCCTGGGCCTTGACCGGGGCTGCCGACAGGGCCGTCGTCAGCCCGAGGCCGAGCACCAGCGCACCAGCGCAAAGTCGACGCCGCCCGACGACACCGGGCAGTCGCGATGACAACGGAGTGGCGGCGGTGTCGGTCAATGAGATCGTGGGCTGATTGAGCATGGTGGCTCCGGAGGCTCGGTAAAGTGAAGTCATGAGGCTTTCGATACGCGGGTCGATGAGGTTCGACACCTGAGGCTTGTAGACCGCTCGGGACGGGACCGATGATGACGCAACCGACAGCGGGCGGTGGCCGGCGGAACGCTGCGCTTCTCCGCTATTTCCTGCGCTCCAGCCCCTTGGCGAACTGCCGCAGTGTCGCGGCTGGAACGTCGCCGACCACGGTGATCCACCAATCGCCCTGTTGCTGCATCAAGGTCTGGGTCGCACCGACCGACGCGAGCACCGGTTGGCGATGCTGGCCCGCATCGAAAGGCTCGATGAACACTGAGACGTAGGTCAGCCCGTCGGAGTAGATGGTCTGCAGCACCGGCTGCTCGCCACCGGCCGGGTCGGAGGCCATCGGATCCATCGGCCGGCGCACGCAGCTCACCTCCCGGAAGCCGGCGACGATCCGGTTCATCGCCCAACCTTCGGTGTCGAGCCGGGTCGGCGTCATCACCGCCTTGACGATGCGGTAACCGGCCAGCCGCTTCATCGGCTGCAGAACGCTTTCCGGCTGTGGCTTGACGCCGATCGCGACATCCGAGAACGCCGAGCTCTCGACCACCTCGTCGTTCTCGCCCAGCACGTCGGCGCGCAGCAGCAGCCCGGAGCCCTTGTCCGCCCAGAGCCGGTAACCGTAGCGCAAGCCGTCGCGCGGCTTGACGAGCAGGATGTCGGCGTCATGGCCGGCGACCCTGCCAGCACCGCGCATCCGCACATCGTAGAAATCGACGATGCGGTCGTCACCGGCCTGCAACAGCGCCGGGAACGAGGCGAGCAGCGTCCGCTGTTCGACCAGCACCAGCCGATGCGCCGGCCAGACAGTACGGACTTCATCGTCGTGGCGGAAGATGTGGCGAGCCTGCCCGTCGAGGGACTCGCTGCGCTCGAACTGATGGGCGCCTTCGCAGTAGTGGGCGATGCGGGCGCTGGAGACGGCGCCGCCGCCGCTGACGACGAAAGTGCCCTGGAAGTTGCGCCGGCTCGCCGCCTCGTGGATCTTGAGCAGCCAGCTTCGCACCTGGCTCGCGGCCGCCGGCGGCGTCGATGCCAGTTCGGCCACGCCGCTGCCCGCCGCTTGGGCGTGGGCCTGCTCCACGCCGAACAGCAGGGGCGCGAGCGCGGCGGCGAAGGCGAACCAGACGCTGACGACTGCCGTCAGCGGCCCACGGTCACGAAACTGCATCGGCGAGGCCAGAAGATATTGAGACAGGACGATCGGTGATCAGGCGGTCAGGCGATCTAGCGATCGAGCGGGTCGAGCGACAAGTGATCGAGCAATCGAGCGATTGGACGGTCAAGCGAGCCCGTGGCTCAGCGATCGGCCGCATCGGCAGTCGCGTTGCGCAGGTAGCCGGAAGGCACCCCGAGCGCCGAACTGCCGGCAAAGTCCTTGTGCGCCGACAGATACCGGTCGAGCCGCACATCGCGGATCAGCTTGCCGCTGGCGACAGAAGCCCGCGAGTCGGCGAACGCCGTCGCGCTGTCAGGTGCCGCAACCGTCCCCGTCGCCACATTCGCGCCGCTCACTGCGGTCGCGGGGCCTTCGCGGGACGCCTGCGCGGCCACCATCGGCGCGGCCGTCGCCGGCTCGCTCGTTGCCAACCGGCCGGGCGTGTCCGAGGTGCGGGTCATGAACACCACGCCCGCCACGGCGACGAAACCGGCAGCCACCGCGGACGATGCCATCCAAGAGCGTCGACGGCGAGCCACCAGGGCGCCTACGGCACCTCCCCCCGCCGCCGCGGAGGACGGCGCCGTCGCCCGTGCCGGCGCGAGAACGACCGGCTCATCGGCCAGACGAGCCCGGAGCGACTGCATGAAGCCGGCATCGCGCGCCGGGTCGGACGCCAGGTCGTCGGAGCGAAGCACGTCGCCGATGAGGTGATACGCATGCCAGGACGAGCGCAAATCGCCATCGCCCCGCCACGACAGGCAGGCATGGCCGATCAGCCCACCCTCGAGTTCGCCGTCGACGAGCGCCGAAAGGTGTTCCAGCGCCGTCGATCGGTCGGGCGAATTCGTGGTTGTCGTTGTCGTCATGTCACAGCTCCCTCTCCTGCCATTCTCATCGGCTCCGCACCCCGAAAACAGGCCGGCCGCACACCGCTCGGCACCGCTCGCCGCCAATCACCAGCGCTCACCCTCGCGGGTGCCGAGCAACGGCTTCAAGCGGGTGGCGATGGCCTCGCGCGCCCTGAAGATCCGCGACCGCACCGTGCCGATCGGGCACCCCATCAGCTCGGCGATCTCCTCGTAGCTCAGACCCTCGATCTCACGCAGCGTGATCGCTTCCCTGAGATCGTCGGACAACGCTTCGATCGCTAAGTTCACTGCGGCTGCAATTTGCTTGCTCGCCAACACCGCGTCGGGTGTTTCGCCGTCGCTTAGTTCGTTCTCGACACGTGAAGTTTCATCGTCGTCCTCGCGCGACATCCGGGCCGATTCGCTGACCAGCGGGTCGCGTTTCAACTCCATCAGCGCCTTCTTGGCCGTGTTGACGGCGATCCGGTAGAGCCAGGTGTAGAAAGCGCTCTCGCCGCGGAACTGGGGAATCGCCCGGTAGGCGCGAATGAACGTTTCCTGGGCGATGTCGGGTACCAGGTCGACATCGCGCACCATCCGGCCGATCAGGCGCTCGATGCGCCGCTGGTATTTCACGACCAGCATCTCGAAGGCCTTGGCGTCGCCCAGCTTGACGCGGGCGATCAGCGGCGCGTCGGCGTCCGGGTTGACCATGCCGCTCATGTCGGTCGGCCACCATCAGCGAGCAGACCGGTCAGGTGACGCCGTCCGCATCGGCGGGGGCAATCACCGGCCGCGGCGAATAGAGCGCGCAGCGCAGGCCGTGCCAGGCTGTCTCGAGCCCGCGACGCTGCAGCGGCAGCCAGTAGCGGCTTCGTTCCTCGGCCATCGGCGACGAATCGAAGCGCAGCAACAGCCAGCCGCCGAGATCGATCGCCACCTGCACCTCGCCCTCGATCGGGTCGGCAGCGGGCGCCGACGGCCGGCCGAGGTGCCAGGCGAGCCCGTCCCATCGGAGGTCGAACGCAGCGGTGGCCGACAGACGGACGACCCCCCACACCGACAGTGCTGCCGCCGCGGCACTTCCGGCGAGGAACGGCGCTGCGTCGGGCCGGCCTGTGGTCAGACCATGCCAGGCGCCCCAAGTGATCGCGACGACCGTCGCCAGGCCACCGACCGACCGAACGCCGCCGCGCCAGACGCCGAAGCGGCTGACCACGACCCGCAGGGCCGGAGCTGCACGCATCGGCAGCGAACCCCGGCATCAAGCCCGCTTGAAGACGAGGGTACCGTTCGTGCCGCCGAATCCGAAGTTGTTCTTCATCGCGTAGTCGATCTTCATCTCCCGGGCCGCATTGGCGCAGTAGTCCAGGTCGCAATCCGGATCCTGGGTGAAGATGTTGGTGGTCGGCGGCGCGATCGGGTCGCGCAGCGCCAGCACCGTGAACACCGACTCGATGCCGCCAGCGCCGCCGAGCAGGTGACCGGTCATGGACTTGGTAGAGCTGATGACCAGGCCGTCCTGGGCGTGGCCGCCGAAGGCGAGCTTGACGGCGTTGGTCTCGTTGAGGTCGCCGAGCGGCGTCGAGGTGCCATGGGCGTTGAGGTACTGGATCTGGTCAGCGTTCAAGCCGGCACTGTGAAGCGCCGACTTCATGGCGCGCCGCGGCCCGTCGACATCGGGTGCCGTCATGTGGTGGGCATCGGCGCTCATGCCGAAGCCGACGAGCTCGGCGTAGATTTTTGCGCCCCGCGCCTTGGCGTATTCGTACTCCTCGAGCACCAGCACACCGGCGCCTTCGCCGAGGACGAAGCCGTCGCGGTCCTTGTCCCACGGGCGGGAGGCGGTCTGCGGGTCGTCGTTGCGGGTCGAGAGCGCCCGGGCCGCGGCGAAGCCGCCGACCCCGAGCGGCGAGACGGTCGATTCCGAGCCGCCCGCGACCATCGCGTCGGCATCGCCGTGCTCGATCAGCCGCGCCGCCATGCCGATGCTGTGCAGGCCGGTGGTGCAGGCCGTGACGATGGCGAGGTTCGGGCCCTTGAAGCCGTAGGTGATCGAAACATGCCCCGAAATCATGTTGATGATCGAGGCCGGTACGAAAAAGGGCGTGATCTTTCGGGGGCCGCGCTCGGTGAGGTCACCGTGCGTGTTCTCGATCAGTGGCAAGCCGCCGATGCCGGAGCCGACCAGCACGCCGATGCGCTCCGCCTGCTCGTCCGTCAGATCGCGGCCGGTCATCAGGCCGGAATCCCGAACCGCCTGAATCGACGCCGCCAACCCGTAATGGATGAAGGCATCCATGTGGCGGGCATCTTTGGCGGAAAAGTAGTCGTCGACCTTGAAATCCCGCACTTCACCCGCGAACCGGCAGGCGAACGCCGACGCATCGAACTTGGTGATGTTGGCGATGCCGCTGCGGCCCGCCAGGATGTTCGCCCAGCCTTCCTGCACGGTGTTGCCCACGGGGCTGATGAGCCCCAGGCCGGTGACAACGACGCGTCGACCCATCATGATGTGGTTCTCAACTCGACAAATGTTGGCAGGCCGCGCGCTTCGAACGCCGGCTCAGGCCGCCTTCTGGTGCTTGACCGCGTAATCGATCGCCAACTGGACCGTGGTGATCTTTTCGGCCTCTTCGTCCGGAATTTCGATGCCGAACTCGTCCTCGAGCGCCATCACCAGTTCCACCGTGTCGAGGGAATCGGCGCCCAGGTCGGCGACGAAGGCCTTGTCGTTGACGACATCGGCCTCGGGAACGCCAAGCTGCTCGGCAATGATCTTCTTGACACGTGCTTCGATATCGCTCATTCGAACTCCTCCGGGAGTGTTTGTATTGGAAATCAGCCTTGCATTCTAAGGCTTTCGGGTAGGGCGACCGGCGGGCCGGGCGCCCCTGGCGAGCAAGGGCGCGAGGTCGGGCACGGGGCGACGGCCGGGGGTCGGCCGGGGCGACGGCTCGGGTCCGGACCCGGGCGACAACTCGGCTTCAGTTCATGAACATGCCGCCGTTGACATGCAGCTCGGAGCCGGTGATATAGCCCGCTTCGGGCGATGCCAGGAACGCGACCGCATGGGCGATGTCGGCCGCCTGACCGAGCCGGCCGAGGGGAATCTGCGCCATCAGGGCGGTGGTCTGCGCTTCGCTCAGCGAGCG
>CAXTDH010000235.1:0-5555 GCA_964242405.1 uncultured Rhizobacter sp.
ATCGCATACAGCGCGGTCGCGTCGTCGCCGGTGGAAAGCTGCACCGTGCCCTCCGCCGCGATTCGGTGACGGCTGAGCCACGACACGACATCGTTGACATGCGTTTCGGCCAGTCGCAGGCTGGCCTCCTTCGCGATTTCGACGACGCTGACGCGGGTCGCCAGCCTCAGCAACGGCAAGGCATCCGAGACCGCGCGGCGGGTCTCGCGCGTGTCCTTCCAGCCGATCAGCGCATGATCGAGTCTCAGGTTGTCGGCATTGGACGGAACGATCAGCACCGGACGGCCGACCTGCATGATGAGCTCACCGGTGTTCACGGCGCGCGAGGCGTCGAGAAAGTCTCCACTTGCCACACCCGTCAGGACGAGGTCGGCGCTGCGCGCCTCGTTGGCCAGATAGTCGGCCAGATCGACATCTATCCGGGTCGCGCGCCACTCGACGAACGCGGCACAGCCGTGCAGCGCGGCGCGAAACTCGGCTTCGGCGGCGCCGAGCTCCTTCGTCATCTCGTCCCGGTGCTGCTGGTAGAGATCGCCCGACACAAAGCCGTCGTTGTAGACCATCTGCAGCGGCCGGCAGGCTGCAATGCCGATCACGCCCGCATGAAGCCGTTCGGCGAGATCGGCCGTGATCTTCATCAGCGTCGCGTTCGGACGGCCGAGTTCCAGGTGCACCATCAGGGTTGCATAGCTCATGATTGTTTGTCCAAGGAGTTGAAGGTCGGGGGTCGATATCAAGAGTGCGGGTCGTCTGGTCTTGCGTCTGTGCGTCGGGACACACACACGTGCTCGGGCTGCGGGCAGGCAATCAAATATCGGCTGGGTCGACCACGGCGATGCGCCCCGGCTGGGGACGGCGCCCGGTGCGCTGCAGCACACCTTGCTCTGCGTCGAGGACAACCCGGCCAACCTGATGCTGGTCGAACGCCTAGTCTCGCGGCGGCCCGACATCCGATGGACCATCGCCAATTCGGTCGACCGGACCCGGAAACAAAAAATGGGTTAGCCCCAAAAGCGGGCTAACCCATTGATCTGATTGGTCGGGACGGCGGGATTCGAACTCGCGACCCCTTGCACCCCATGCAAGTGCGCTACCAGGCTGCGCTACGCCCCGAAGCTGAAATTATAGAGCGAGCCGTGCCGTCAGATGGCGAGCAACATGCGGATCGACAAGAGTTCCTGTCGCATCTGGGACAGGGACAGCACCGCCGCCTGCGCCACGTGGACCGACGGGCCGTTGGGCGCCGCGCGCGTGTCCGGCACGTCTCGTGGGTCGTCGTTCCCGTCGCTACGGTCGCTTCGGTTGCTTCCGTCAGCGGACGGTGTGCCATCACCTTGAAGGCCGTTGGGCGGCGATTGCACCTGCGCCGCTGCCTCGCTCAGGCGGTTGCGCGCGCCGCTGATCGTGAAGCCCTGGTCGTAGAGCAACTCCCGGATCCGACGGATCAGCAGCACCTCATGGTGCTGGTAGTAGCGCCGGTTGCCGCGCCGCTTCATGGGCTTGAGCTGGCTGAACTCCTGCTCCCAGTAGCGCAGCACATACGGCTTCACCCCGCACAGGTCACTGACCTCGCCAATGGTGAAGTAGCGTTTGGCGGGTATCGGGGGGAGCAATTTCTCCATGAAAATCAACGAGATCCATGTCAGACGGCAGACTCTAGTCGAACTCCTCCTCCGGCGGAATCTCGCCTTGCACGACGCCCTTGAGTTTGTGACTTGCGTGGAAGGTGACGACGTTGCGCGCCTTGATCGGGATCGCCTCTCCGGTGCGTGGGTTGCGGCCCGGGCGTGGCGCCTTGCGGCGGATATTGAAATTGCCGAAGCCCGACATCTTGACGTCGTCGCCGGTGGCGAGCGTGGCATGGATCAGGTCGAAGAACCCGTCGACCATGTCCTTCGATTCCCGCTTGTTGAGGCCCAGCCGCTCGAAAAGCAGCTCGGCCAGCTCCGCCTTGGTCAGCGTCGGCGTCTCCAGCGTCGGCGACCCAACCGACGCGGCTTCGCCCACCGCGTCCCCGCCCGCGCTCTCCATCGGGCGGTCGGCAGCCGGCGAGGTCGCGACATCGTCATCGGGGTCGATGGTGATCATGGAGCCTTCGAGCGGTCAGGAACGCAGACGAACATCGAGTTGCCGACGCAACGACCCCAGCACTTCGGCAATGACCGCGTCGACTCGGGCGTCGGTCAAGGTCGAGTCGTCGCTCCGCAGTTCGAGTCGGACGCTGACACTTCGGTGGCCTGACGCTGCGCCACCGGGCACCGTGCCCACCGGCGGACGATAGATATCGAACAGGCGCCGTGAGCGAACCAGATCCTGGTTCGCCGCGTCGATCGCCTGCATCAAGGCATCGTGCGTCACCGAATCGCCGACCAGCAAGGACAAGTCGCGCCACACGGACTGCCGGCGCGGCACCGGAATGAACCCGGGGAGGTCACGAACGAGCAGCGGGAGGAGGTCGAGTTCAAAAAGCACGGGCTGAACGGGCAAGTCGTACGCCTGCCGCCACCGCGGGTGCAGTTCGCCCACGAAGCCGATCGTCCGGCCTTCCAGATCGACGCGGGCACAACGCCCAGGATGCAGCGCGGGGTGCAGTGCCGCGGTGAAAGTGGCCTGGCGCGGCGCCAGCAACGCCTCGATGTCCCCCTTCACATCGAAAAACTCGATCGGGCGTGACCGAACGCCCCACTGCAGCGGGGCTGCATCGCCGTAAGCAAGAGCGGCGAGCTTCATCGGTTGGGCGATACCGGCGACTTCGATATCACCGTCCACCACGTCCCGGTCACGCCTGAACACCCTGCCCGCCTCGAACACCCGCACCTGCGTCGCCTTGCGGGCCAGGTTGAACTGAAGCACACCCAGCAGGCCGCCGAGCAGGCTGGAGCGCATGACGCCCTGTTGGCTGGACATCGGGTTGACGAGACGGATCGGCGCGTCGTTGCCCGCCAGCTCACGCTCCCAACGTTCCTCGACGAAGCTGAAATTGATCGTTTCCTGATATCCCAGGTCCGCGATCCGGTCGCGAACGGCATCGGCACCGCGCTGCCGCTCGCTGGCGACACGGGCGGTGAGGGCCGCAACCGGCGGCGTCGCGGGAAGCGCCTGGTAGCCGATCAGCCGGATCACCTCCTCGATCAGGTCCTCCTCGATTTTCAGGTCGAATCGCCAGCTCGGCGGCGTCACCTCGAGCAGCCCGGGTGCCGCGACGACGAAGGGCAGTTCGAGCCGCCGCATCACCGCTTCGCACCGGGCCTGATCGACCGGCATGCCGATGACACGCGCCGCCCGCTCGATGCGCAACGGCACCGGCCGGCGCTCCGGCAACGCCAGCACCTGGTCATCGACGGGCCCGGGCTCACCGCCGCAGATGTCGAGCACGAGTCGGGTGATGTGCTCGAGCTGGGCGACCGTCTGTGCCGGGTCGACACCCCGCTCGAACCGGTGCCCGGCTTCGGTGGCGAAGTTGAAGCGCCGGGAACGGCCAGCCACCGCCTCGGGCCACCAGAACGCCGCTTCGACATAGACATGGCGCGTGGCATCGGACACCGAAGTCGCTTCGCCGCCCATGATGCCGGCGAGCGATTCGACGGCCAGCGCGTCGGCGATGACGCCCACATCGGTGTCGAGCTCGACCGTGTTGCCGTTCAGCAACTCGAGCGATTCGCCCACCCTGCCCCAGCGAACGGTCAGGCCGCCCGACATCTTCTCAAGATCGAAGATGTGCGTCGGCTGGCCATACTCGAACATGACGTAGTTGGAGATGTCGACGAGCGCCGTCACCGAGCGTTGGCCGCAGCGGGCGAGGCGGTCGACCATCCAGGCCGGCGTCCTGGCGCGGGTATCGACGTTGCGAATCACCCGGCCGGAGAAGCGCCCGCACAAGTCGGCGGCCTCGACAGTCACAGGCAGGACGTCGCCGTGCCGTGCCGCGACCGGCACCAGCGCCGGCCGGCGCAGCGGCGCACCGGTCAGGGCTGCAAGCTCGCGGGCAACGCCGAAGACGCTCAGCCCATGGGCGAGATTCGGCGTCAGCTTGAGCGTCAACAGGGTGTCGTCGAGCCGCAGGACGCTCCGGATGTCCTGGCCGACCGTGGAGTCGTCCGCCAGCAGCAGCAGACCGCCATGGTCCTCGGACAGCTTCAGCTCGCGGGCCGAGCAGAGCATGCCCTGGCTTTCGACGCCCCGAATCTCGCTCGCCCTGATCCGGAACGGCTCGCCTCCGGCCGTCGCCGGTGGCAGCTCGGCCCCGACCAGCGCGCAAGGCACCTTGATGCCCGAGCGGACGTTCGGCGCGCCACAGACGATCTGCAGGGGTTCGGCACGGCCAACATCGACCGAGCAGACGTTGAGCTTGTCGGCGTTCGGATGCCGGGCGACCGAGACGACTTCACCGACGACCACGTCGCGAAACGGCGGCGCCGCCGGGCTTGCGTCCTCGACCTCCATGCCGGCCATCGTCAAGGTGTCGGCCAGCGTCGCGCTGTCGATCGGCGGATCGCAGAACTCGCGCAGCCAGGACTCGGAGAATTGCATCTGTGATCGAACCTCGGCTGATCAGTTGAACTGGGCGAGAAAGCGCAGGTCGCCTTCGAAGAACAGGCGCAGGTCGCTGATGCCGTAGCGCAGCATCGCCAGGCGGTCGATGCCGGAGCCGAAGGCGAAGCCGATGTGCCGCTCCGGGTCGAGCCCCATGTTGTGCACGACTTGCGGATGGACTTGCCCGGAGCCGGACACCTCCAGCCAGCGGCCCTGCAGCGGCCCGGACTCGAACATGATGTCGATCTCGGCGCTCGGCTCGGTGAAGGGAAAGTAGCTCGGCCGAAAGCGGAGCTTCAGCGCGGAGGTCTCGAAAAACGCCTGGATGAAATCGAGGTACATCGACTTCAGATCCTTGAAGCTCACGTTCTCGCCGATCCAGAGGCCTTCGACCTGGTGGAACATCGGTGAATGCGTGGCGTCGCTGTCGACCCGGAACGTACGGCCGGGCGCGATCACGCGCACATCGGGCATCACCGCCGCACCTGCATGGCGGCGCGCGTGGGCCTGGGCATAGCGCACCTGCATCGGCGAGGTGTGGGGCCGCAGGTTTAGCCAGGCACCGTTCGCGTCCTCGACGTCGACATAAAAAGTGTCCTGCATCGAGCGCGCAGGATGGTTCTCCGGGTTGTTCAGGGCGGTGAAGCTGTACCAGTCGGTCTCGATCTCGGGGCCGTCGGCGACATCGAAGCCCATCGAGCCGAAGATGGCCTCGATGCGGCGCCGCGCCCTGGTGATCGGGTGCAGGCCACCCGAGTGCCGCCGACGCCCGGGAAGCGACACGTCGAGCGCTTCGGCCGTGAGCTGTGCATCGAGTTCCGCTTGGGCGAGCGCGGCGCGCCGCGCGGTCAACGCAGCTTCGATCTGCTGCTTGGCGGCGTTGATCGAGGCGCCACGGCTCTTCTTTTCGTCGGCCGGCAGGGCGGCGAGCGACTTCAGGTGATCAGTCACGCGGCCTGCCTTGCCGCGATAGCGCGCTTTCGCGTCTTCGAGCTCCGCCGGCGTGGCGGCGTTCGCGAAGT
>CAXTDH010000236.1:0-5548 GCA_964242405.1 uncultured Rhizobacter sp.
GGCCACGGCCACGGCGAAAGCAGCCATGACGAGCCCCACGTGCCGCATGAATCGCCTTGGGTGGTGTGGGTGCCGCTGGTCGCGCTCGCTGTTCCCTCGCTCGCCATCGGCTTCATGACGATCGGCCCGATGCTCTTCGGCGACTTCTTCAAGGACGCCATCTTCATCGACCTGGAGCGGCACCCGGCGATGGAGGAACTGGCCCACGAATTCCACGGCGCGGTCGGCATGGGTCTCCATGCGTTCACCGGGTTGCCGGTCTGGCTGGCCATCGCCGGCGTGGCGCTGGCGTACTTCTTCTACATGGTCCGGCCCGAAATCCCGACCGCGATCAAGGCGCGCTTCAGCGGCATCTACCGCATCCTGGAGAACAAGTACTACCTCGACTGGTTCAATGAGAACGTCATTGCCCGCTTCGCCCGCGGCACCGGCATGGGGCTCTGGAAGGGCGGCGACCAAGCCATCATCGACGGCGCCATCAACGGCTCGGCCAATGCCATGGGCGGCCTGGCGCTCATGGGGCGGCGCCTGCAGAGCGGCTATCTCTACTGGTATGCGCTGGTGATGATCATGGGCGTCATCGGCTTCATGACCTGGATGCTCTGGTGGCATCCGGTGCGCGCCTGGCTCGGCATGTCGACTGCCGCCTGATGCTCCCAAGAACAACTACGAACAAGAACATGGATTCGTCGACATGGGTACGTTGAGCCTCGCCATCTGGCTTCCGGTGCTGGTGGGCTGCGGGGTACTCGGGCTGGGGCGGGACGACCGCCAAGAGCTGACCCGCTGGATCGCGCTCGTCGGCGCCGTGGCGAGCTTCGTCGTGACGCTGCCCTTGATCACCGGTTTCGACCGCGGCACCGCGGCGATGCAGTTCACCGAATCCTACGGCTGGATCGAACGCTTCAACGTCCGCTATTCGCTGGGCGTCGACGGGCTGTCGATGTGGTTCGTGCCGCTGACCGCCTTCATCACTGTCATCGTCGTCGTGGCCGCCTGGCAGGTGGTGACCGAGCGCGTCCACCAATACATGGGTGCCTTCCTGATTCTCTCCGGCCTGATGGTCGGCGTGTTCGCCGCGCTCGACGGGCTGCTGTTCTACATCTTCTTCGAAGCGACCCTCATCCCGATGTACCTGATCATCGGCGTCTGGGGCGGGCCACGCCGGGTCTACGCAGCCTTCAAGTTCTTCCTGTACACGCTCGCCGGCTCGCTGCTGATGTTGGTCGCGTTGATCTACCTCTACATCAAATCCGGCGGTAGCTTCGACATCCTCGCCTGGCACCGCCTGCCGCTGGGCGCAAACGCGCAGACGCTGCTGTTCTTCGCCTTCTTCCTCGCCTTCGCGGTCAAGGTGCCGATGTGGCCGGTGCACACCTGGCTGCCCGATGCCCACGTCGAGGCGCCGACCGGCGGCTCGGTGGTGTTGGCGGCCATCATGCTGAAGTTGGGCGCTTATGGTTTCCTGCGCTTCTCGCTGCCCATCACGCCGGATGCGAGCCACCGGTGGGCGTGGTTGATGATCACGCTGTCGCTGATCGCGGTGATCTACATCGGCTTCGTCGCGCTCGTCCAGCAGGACATGAAAAAGCTCGTCGCCTACTCTTCCGTGGCGCACATGGGCTTCGTGACGCTCGGTTTTTTCCTGTTCAACGAACTGGGCACCTCCGGCGGCATCGTCCAGATGATCTCCCACGGTTTCGTCTCGGGCGCGATGTTCCTTTGCATCGGCGTGCTCTACGACCGGGTGCATTCGCGCGAGATTTCGGCCTACGGCGGCGTTGCCAACACCATGCCGAAGTTCGCGGCCTTCGCCGTGCTGTTCGCGATGGCCAATTGCGGTTTGCCTGGCACGGCGGGTTTCGTCGGCGAATGGATGGTGATCCTGGGTGCCGTGCGAGCCAATTTCTGGCTCGGCTTCGCCGCTGCGACGACGCTGATCTTCGGTGCGGCCTACACCTTGTGGATGGTCAAGCGGGTGTATTTCGGCTCGATCGCCAATCATCACGTCCGCGAGCTCACCGACATCAACGCCCGTGAGTTCGCGATGCTGGCGGTGCTCGCCGCGGCCGTCCTCTACATGGGCCTCTACCCCAAACCGTTCACCGACGTCATGAACGTGTCGGTCGCGGAGCTGCTGCGGCACGCCGCGGTCAGCAAGCTCGGCAGCTGACCGGACCCTCCACACAATGAACAACCTGTCCGAGATGAACTGGCTCGCCGTCCGACCGGAGATCGTGCTCCTGACGATGGCCTGTGTCGTCGCCATGGTCGATCTCTGGGTCAAGCACCCGGGCAGGCTGCCGACCTACCTGCTGACCCAGGCGTCGCTGCTGGTGGTCGGCCTGCTCTACCTGGTCGCCTTCGAGAGCAAGGTGACTGTCTACGCGATGCAGGGCATGGTCGTCGCCGACCAGATGGGCAACCTGCTCAGCTTCTTCTCGGTGATCGCGGTGATGGTGTCGCTGGCCTATGCACGGCCGTACGCGGCGGAGCGCGACATGTTGAAGGGCGAGCTCTTCACGCTCAGCCTCTTCTCGCTGCTCGGCATCGGCGTGATGAACTCGGCGAACAACTTCCTCGTCGTCTACCTTGGGCTGGAGTTGATGACGCTTTCCCTGATCGCGCTGGTGGCGGTGCGCCGCGACCATGCCGACGCGACCGAAGCGGCGATGAAGTATTTCGTGCTCAGCGCGCTCGCCAGCGGCTTCCTGCTGTACGGCCTGTCGATGCTCTACGGCGCCACCGGCTCGCTCGAGATCGGCGAGGTGTTCAAGGCGCTCGGCACCGGCACCATCAACCGGCCGGTGCTGTTGCTCGGCGTCGTCTTCATCGTCTCCGGCCTGGCGTTCAAGCTCGGCGCCGTGCCCTTCCACATGTGGATCCCGGACGTCTACCAGGGCGCACCGACGGCCGTGACGCTGCTGATCGGCGCGGCGCCGAAGCTCGCGGCCTTCGCGATCACGATTCGCCTGCTCGTCGAGGGCATGCTCGGGCTGGCGATCGACTGGCAGCAGATGCTGGTCGTGATGTCGGTCGGCTCGATGGCGCTCGGCAACATCGTCGCCATCGCCCAGACCAACCTGAAGCGGGTGCTCGCCTACTCGAGCATCGCCCAGATGGGCTTCATGCTGCTCGGGCTGTGCTCCGGCGTGGTCAACAACAACACCATGTCGGCCGGCAACGCCTACAGCTCGGCGATGTTCTACATGGTCGCCTACGTGTTGACGACGCTCGGCGGCTTCGGCGTGGTGATGATGCTTTCGCGCCAGGGCTTCGAGTCGGAGCAGATCTCCGACCTGCGCGGCCTGGCCCGGCGCAACCCGTGGTTCGCGGGCGTCATGACGGTGCTGATGCTGTCGCTCGCCGGCCTGCCGCCGACGGTCGGCTTCTACGCCAAGCTGGCGGTGCTGCAGGCACTGGTGTCGACGGGCGTCAATGGCCTGATCGTGCTCGCCGTGGTCGCGGTCGTGCTGTCGCTGATCGGCGCGTTCTACTATCTGCGGGTCATCAAGGTCATGTGGTTCGACGAGCCGGTCGACAACCGGGTCGTCACCGGCGGCCTCGAGATCCGGACGGTGCTGTCGCTCAACGGCATCGCGGTGCTGGCCTTCGGCATCCTGCCGGGAGGCCTGATGGCCCTTTGCCGCGACGCCATCGTCAACGCCTTGACCACCTGAGGGCGACCCAGCGCCATGCCTCCATCCGCCACCGACACCGACACCGACGCCCACCTGCGCGAGACGCTGGTCAGCCAGGAACAGGTCTACAAGGGCCACCTGCTCGACGTCCGGCGTGATCAGGTCACCTTGCCCGATGGCCAGTTGGCGTCTCGCGAGCACATCGTCCACCCCGGGGCGGTGATGGTCGTGCCGCTGCTGCCCGATGGCCGCATCATCGTCGTCCGCCAGTGGCGGCACCCGCTGGCCCGGGCGATGCTCGAGTTCCCGGCAGGCAAGATCGACGCGGGCGAGCCGCCGTGGCAGTGCGCCATCCGCGAACTGGCCGAGGAAACCGGCTACAGCGCCGCGCAGTGGGCTCGGGCCGGCATCCTGCACAACGCGATCGCCTATTCGAACGAAGGCATCGAAGTCTGGTTCGCGCGCGGCCTGACGGCGGGTGAGCGCCACCTCGACGATGGAGAGTTCGTCGACGTCTCGGAGGCGACGGTCGACGAACTAGACGGCCAGGCGCGCCGAGGCGAGGTGACCGATGCCAAGACCTTGATCGGGCTGCTCTGGCTGCAGCACTGGAATGCCGGTCGGTGGCCGCTGTACTGGTATGACAGCGCCGCCAGCGCGGCCGCGGCCGCGCCGACCGCGACCTCATCCGCTGCAGTGCCTGGGCATCCGCCTTGAAGGTCCTCGACCTGAGCTGCGACAGGGAGCACCGCTTCGAAGGCTGGTTCGGCTCCGAGCTCGACTTCCAGTCACAGCTGGAGCGGGCCTTGTTGAGCTGCCCGGTGTGCGACAGCAAGGTCGTCGTCCGACTGCCGAGTGCGCCGCGCCTGAATGTCTCGGGCGCCGTGGCTCCCGCCTCTGCGCCGCAGCCGGACGAGCGTCCGGCGGACGGTGCCCCACCCACGGTCACTGCCGACTCGCCGCAGCAGGTGCAAGCGAAGTGGCTGCGCGCGGTGCACCAGGTGCTGCGAAACACCGAGGATGTCGGCGATCGGTTCCCCGAGGAAGCCCGCCGCATCCACTACGGTGAGACGAAGGAGCGTGGCATCCGCGGCCTGGCGTCTCCCGAGGATGCCCGCGCCTTGAAGGACGAGGGCATCGAGGTCGCTGCCCTGCCGTTGCCGGTCGGGTTGAAAGGCACGTTGCAATAGGGCGGGCAGGGCGTCGGAGTCGATGCCGGAGTCGACCCAGCCGACGATACTGGCCCTCCGCTACAGCATCCGCCCCGGGTTCAACACACCCAGTGGGTCCAGTGCCTGCTTCACCGCCCGCATCATTTGCAGCGCGACCGGCGATTTGCGTTGCAGCAGTTCCTCCCGTTTGAGCACGCCGATGCCGTGCTCGGCCGAGATCGACCCCTGGCAGGCATCGACCGCGTCGTAGACGATGGTGTTGATGCGGTGCTCGTGGTCGCGCAAGAAGGCGGCGCCGTCCGTGCCCTCGGGCGCCTGCACGTTGTAGTGCAGGTTACCGTCGCCCAGATGGCCGAAGTTCACGAGTCGAATGCCCGGCAAGGCCGCGCGCAGGTCGGCGTCGGTCGAGGCGACGAAGCGGGTCAGCGCCGACGCCGGCAAGGCGATGTCGTGCTTGATGTTCTGACCCTCCAGGCTTTGCGCCAGCGGAATCGATTCCCGCAGATGCCACATCGCCTTCGATTGCTCGAGGTTCGACGCGACGGCCGCATCATCGATCACGCCCTGTTCGAGCGCGGCTTCCAGCAGTGCCTCGAAACGACCTTGCGCATGGGCCTCGCCCTCGCTGTCCGATTGCTCCAGCAACAGCGTCCAGGGCGTGGGGCCCAGCGGCTGAGGCAGCTGCGGGAAGTGCTTGCGGACCAACTCGAGCGAGTAGTGCTCCATCGCCTCGAA
>CAXTDH010000237.1:0-5547 GCA_964242405.1 uncultured Rhizobacter sp.
CTCACGTTCAACCTGCTGCCGGGGCAGGATGTGCTCACCGTCGGCAGCATGCAGCTGAAGATCGAAGCGCAGCTGCGCTGCATGGGATGCGGCTTCGTTCCTGAACCGCTGGTCCGCGATCACATCGACGCCGGCCGGCTGGTCGTCAAGCCGGTCGAACGCCCCACCCAACAGCCGCGTCTCGGCTATGCCTGGCGCACGCCCGACGCCGATGCACCCGGCGTGAGCCGCAAGCCGCAGATCGGCCTGGCCTTGCGTTGGTGGCTACGCCAGCTCGAGAGCCCGGCGACGCGCGACGCGCTGCTGCACCGGCATGGTGCCCGCCCTGGAACCGGGATGTAAGCCATGCGGGACGTGTCCCGTCGGCAGCCCTTGCATCGGCAAAGCTCTGCCTGCTCGTGTCACCCAGTGCGTGCCGGCGCGATACGCGAGCTCGCGGTGCCGATGGCCTGTCCATGAAGCCCGCCTACGTCGGCCGCTTTGCGCCATCGCCCACCGGCCCGCTGCACGCCGGCTCCCTGGTCGCCGCGCTGGCGTCCTGGCTGGACGCCCGAGCCCACGACGGCCGCTGGCTGGTGCGCATCGAGGATGTCGACCGGCCACGTTGCCGGGACGGCGCGGCCGAGACCATCCTGCGCCAACTGGCTGCCTGCGGCCTGCTGCCCGACGAGCCGCCGTGGCGGCAGTCGGCGCGTGACTTGTTCTACGAGCAGGCGTCGATGCGGCTGATCGCCGATGGCTGGGCCTACCCTTGCGGCTGCTCGCGAAGCGAAATCGCCGCGGCTTGCGAAGCGTGCGGCTTCGTCCGGCCGCGCGGCGCCGAGTGGGTCTACCCCGGCACCTGTCGCAGCGGATTGCGCGGCAAGCCGGCCCGGGCCTTGCGACTGCGAGTCGAAGCGCCGGCGGCGCCGACTGTTGCTGCTCACACATCCGGCGACCGCCCGGCGCCCGCCGCTGCCCACGTGATCGACTGGCAGGACCGACGGCTGGGCGCGCGCCGCCAGAACCTGGCGACCGAGGTCGGCGACTTCGTCCTGCTGCGTGCCGACGGCTGCTGGGCCTATCAGCTCGCCGTGACGGTCGACGATGCCGCGCAGGGCGTCACCGACGTGGTGCGCGGCGAAGACCTCGCCGACAACACGCCACGCCAGATTCATCTCCAGCGGCTGCTCGGCTCGCCGACACCGACCTACCTCCACACGCCGCTGGTGCTCGGGGAGGACGGCGAAAAGCTTTCCAAGCAGAATGGCGCCACGGCCTTGCGCCTCGATCAGCCGGTCAATGCGCTGCAGGCCGCCGGCGCCGTGCTCGGCATTCGCGCCGATGCCGACACCCCTTCCGGCTGGCTCGCCGCTGCGGTGGCCCTCTGGCGCAACGGCGCAGGACCGGGCCTTGCTTCGCCGCCAAGACCCGACCCGGCTTTCCCTTCGATCCCGGCGGGGCCTCGCTCCCTGGCATGATGCGACCCCGATTTACCCTTATGCGATGGCAACAATGAACACCACCTCCACCGGCTTGCAGTACATCGACACCGTCGTTGGCAGCGGCGAAGAAGCGAAAGCCGGCCAGCAAGTGACCGTCCACTACACCGGCTGGCTCTACAACGATGGCGTCAAGGGCGCGAAATTCGATTCCAGCAAGGATCGCAACGACCCGTTCGAGTTCGGCCTCGGCGGTGGTCAGGTCATCAAGGGCTGGGACGAAGGCGTGCAGGGCATGAAGGTGGGCGGCGCGCGCACGCTCGTCATCCCGCCCCAACTCGGTTACGGCGCCCGGGGTGCGGGCGGCGTCATACCGCCGAACGCGACCTTGATGTTCGACGTCGAGCTGCTCGGCGTCTGATCCGGGCCCTCCAGGTGGTCATCGCGCCGGTTCGCTACGAGATCGTCCACACGACGATCTATCACTACAAGAACCCGGTGAGTTTCGGCGAGCACCGGGTGATGTTCCGCCCGCGCGACAGCCACGACCTGCGGGTGCTCGCGACCGACCTCCAGGTGAGCCCCGAGGCGATGGTGCGGATGATCCAGGATCCGCACTCCAACTCGGTTGCCCTGGTGCAGCCACTGACGAGCGCACCGGAGCTGAAGATCGTCTGCCGCTTCACCATCGAACACGCGCAGACCTTCAATCTCGAACTGCCGCTGGCGCCGAGCGCCGAGGTCTTTCCATTCGCCTACAGCCTCGAGGAGCGGTTCGACCTCGAGCACTACCTGCGGCCGCACCACGACGATCCGGGAGGTCATTTGACGGCCTGGGCGCGCCAGTTCATCCGCACCGACGGCTACACCGGCACCCGCGATCTGCTGGTGCGCATGAACCAGTCGATCCGCGACAACTTCAAGTATGCCGAGCGAGACGAGGAAGGCACGCAGGCGCCGCAGGAGACGCTCAAGAAGAGCACCGGCTCATGCCGGGATTTCGCGCTGCTGATGATCGAGGCCGCGAGGCGCCTGGGGATTGCGGCCCGATTCGTCTCGGGCTATCTCTACGACCCGGCGCTCGATGGGGCACCCGGCGCAAACGGCAGCACCGGCACCACTGGTAGCGCTAGCACCACTGGTAGCACGGGTAGCGCCGGCACGGTCGGCGCCGGTGCGACCCATGCCTGGCTGCAGGCCTACCTTCCAGGCGCCGGCTGGGTGCCGTTCGACCCGACCAACAACCTGTTGGGCGGCAACACCCTCATCCGGGTCGGTGTGGCACGCGATCCGAAGCAGGCGCCCCCGATCGCCGGGAGCTGGTACGGCGAAGCGGACGACTACGTCGGCATGACCGTGAAGGTGCTGGTCCACCGGGTGTAGGCGCCGCTTGCCGCCGGCCGCCACCTGGCCGAGCACCCAGGGCGGGCAGAATCAGGGCGGTGCAGCGTGCGGCGATGGAGCGAAGGCCATGACCACGGTCAGGTTCTTGTCCAGGTCGATGTGGTTGCGGTAGTAGGCAAAGCCGAACAACCTGTCGAAGAACCTTCGGATCGCCGTACGAACGAAGGTTCGGACACCGGGCGTGTCGTGTTGCTGCGCATTCCAGGGCGGTTCGCCGGTGGCCACGATCTCGAGCCCCGTCAGTTGGGCCAGGTGCCGCAACTTGCCGATTCCATATGCGGTCACGTGGGTGAGGTCGCCGTGCTGGAACTGACGCCCGAACGGTGAGTCGCCATTGGGCACGCGTATCAACACGCGACCACCGGGTGCGAGGTGGGCGACCAGCGTCGACACGAAGGCGACCACTTCTTCGCCCGGAACATGCTCCATGACGTCGAACAAGGCGATCAGGTCGAATTGCTGGTCGGCCCGCAACTCGGACGCACTGGCGGCGACGCCGATTCCCATCTGCGCTGCACGCTCGCGCAGAGCCGCATCGATTTCAATGCCGAAGGCGCTGCAGCCCCGGGCCAGACAATAGCCGAGGAAGCTGCCGTTGCCGAAGCCGACCTCCAACACCCGTGGGCATGCGCCGGCGCCGACCGCCCTGTCGAGATGCCAGCCGTAGTAGCGTTTGCCATTGGCGTTGACGCTCGCGAAGCCGCGCTCTTCCCAACCCTTCCAACTCACATATTGTTGAAGGACTTCCGACACTTTGCTGCTTGTTTGACAGGCTTGCCCGGGTCCTTCAGTTTATCTCGCGGAATTGGCGCAACGACGAAAAAATGCCGAGCACGTCCCGCACCGGCGGAATGTGGCTCGACAATCTTCCAGTAGCCCGGATCTACCGCGTAAAGCCGCCGGTACGCGGCCGAGCCGGACCGAAGCCGCTCTTCGCACCAGCTCCCGATCCCGGCGCCTTGGATGCGGTACCGCGGTCGAAAGGGCTGCGGTGAGCGTCACCGGCGTGCGCCGGGCGCGCCTCGAAACGCGGCGCCGCATCACGGTCGAACGGCGCCCGGTCGCGCGGTGCGAACGGCCGCTTGGCACCGAAGGTCTTCTGCCCGCCGTAGCTCGGCTTGTTGCCGAAACGGCCGGCCGGCGCGCCCTCCGAGCGCGGTGCGAACATCTTCGGCTCCGGCAGCTTGGGTTCCAGGCCCTCGATGATGCCGACCGGGATGTTCTGGGTCGTGAACTGCTGGATGCGGCGGATCATGCCGATGTCCATCCGCTCACCGAGCGTGATCGCCAGGCCGTTGCGGCCCGCGCGGCCGGTGCGGCCGATGCGATGGACGTAATCTTCCGCCTTCATCGGCAGGCCGTAGTTGATGACGTGGCTGATGGTCGGCACGTCGATGCCGCGGGCCGCGACGTCGGTCGCGATCAGGATCTTCAGCTGCCGATTGCGCAGCCCCTGCAGCACCCGGTTGCGCCGCCCTTGCGGATGGCCGCCGTGCAGAGACGCCACGTGGTGCCCCATGTCGGCCAGCCGGTCGGCGAGCCAGTCGGCGTCGCGCTGGGTGCTGGTGAAGACGAGCGCCTGCTCCATCTCCTTTTGCGTCAGGATGTGGTCGAGCAGCGCGTTCTTGTGGTTGGCGTTGTCGACCCAATGCAGCCGCTGCTCGATGTTCTCGTGGGTGTCGGTGTGCGAGGCGACGTCGATTCGCTTGGGCTCACGCAACAGATTCGCCGCCAGACGGCCGACATGGCCGGCGAAGGTGGCGCTGAACATCATGGTCTGGCGGGTGGCCGGCAAGGTCGCGGCGATCATGGTGATGTCGTCGATGAAACCCATGTCGAGCATCCGGTCGGCTTCGTCGAGCACCAGCAACTCGACATTCGACAGGATCGCCCGGCCGGTGTTCATGTGGTCCATGAGACGGCCGGGGGTCGAGATCAGGATGTCGCGCGGGCCGCGCAAGGCAGCGATCTGCGCCGGGTAAGGCACGCCGCCGACGACGGTCGCGACCCGCAGGCCCGGCACGTGCCGGCCGTAGGTCGAGGCGGCCTTCGCGACCTGCATCGCCAGTTCACGCGTCGGGCACAGCACCAGCACCCGAGGGCCGTAGATCACGCTGCGGTCGCGCTTTTGCGCCGGGTCGGCACGGGAGATGAGCACGCGCTGCAGTGCCGGCAGGATGAAGGCGGCGGTCTTGCCGCTGCCGGTACTCGCCGAGACCATCAGGTCGGTGCCTTCCAGCGCCGGCGGGATGGCCTGAAGCTGAACTTCGGTGGCGGACTCGTAACCGGAATCGGCGACGGCTTTCAAAAGGGCTTCTTGCAAACCCAGGGTAGCGAAACTCATGTTACTCATACTTCCATTGCATGGCGCTGCCGAGCGCCACTCGTGATGAGCGCTCGAAAGCACCTGTTACCGCGTTCGGCGGTAACGGTACTGGTCGCTGGAACGAAGGTCCGAACCAGCGCCATCGAGGTTCGGATGAACCAGGCGCTGGACCTCGGGAACAGTCAAAGCGACGGCATCGCCGCCAACCATTCCCGGGAGCGCCAAGTGGCTCGTCGGTTCGAACAGACCGCGCGGGCTGGGCCCGGGTTAAGGGCCGAACTCCGCGGGAAGACTCGATGAGGTCAGAGGGGATGAACGAAACGCCCGGCTCTCACCAGGCGAAGCGTTGATTCTATGCGGTTTCGGGTTTTCCCGCAAATCGCAACTCGATTCGAC
>CAXTDH010000238.1:0-5541 GCA_964242405.1 uncultured Rhizobacter sp.
AGGTCGGTATACGCGGTGCCTACGAGGGTGCCCTGAACTACGTCGGCAACCCCGACTTGATCTCCCGCACTCATTTCGCCCGTCACCTGGTCGCGACTCGGGTCTGCGGCGACACCCAGGAGGTGTTTCGCAAGTACCTGGTCGAAGGCAAGCCGGGCTTCGTGCCGCACCGCTGGGCAGGGTTGGGCGACGCGGTCCACTGGATCACCGATGCCGGCGGCATGGCGGTGATCGCCCATCCGGCACGCTACAAGTTCACGCCGAACGAAGAATACGCGCTGTTCTCCGAATTCAAGGCGCACGGCGGTCGGGGCGTGGAGGTGGTGACCGGCAGCCACAGCGCTGCCGAAGCGCTGCGCTATGCCGAGACGGCGCTCGAGTTCGGCCTGCTCGCGTCCCGTGGGAGTGACTTCCACAGCCCCTCCGAGAGCCACACCGACCTCGGCAGCCTGCCGCCGCTGCCGGCGAAGCTGCAACCGGTCTGGGAAGCGCTCGACGACCGGATTCACCGCCCGGGCTGACAAGGCAGGGCTGGCTTGCCGAGGCCGGGGCGCCACCCGGCTTCTGGCTGCCATCGAACGCCGCCCGGGCTCGCACCGGACAATCGCCGGATGTCCCAGTACTTCGAAGTCCACCCCGACAACCCGCAGCCGCGGCTGTTGCGGCAAGCGGTGCAGATCCTGAGCGCCGGCGGCATCGCCGCGATCCCGACCGATTCGAGCTATGCCTTCGTCTGCCATCTCGACGACAAAGCGGCGGTCGAGAACCTGCGCCGGATCCGGGGCGTCGACGAGCGGCACCACCTCACGCTGCTGTGTCGCGACCTGAGCGAACTGGCGAGCTACGCCCGTGTCGACAATCGGCAGTACCGTTTGCTCAAGCTCGGCACGCCGGGGCCGTTCACCTTCATTCTGGAGGCGACCAAGGAAGTGCCCAGGCGTGTGTCGCACCCGTCGCGCCGCACCATCGGCCTGCGGGTGCCGGCCCATGCGGTGACGCAGGCGCTGCTCGAATCGCTCGGCCAACCGCTGCTCGCGACGACGCTCATCCCGCCCGGCGACAGCGAGCCGATCAACGATCCGGTAGAAATCCGCGAGCGCTTCGAGAAGCAGATCCAGGCGATCGTCGACGCCGGGGCGTGCCACGTTCAGCCGACGACCGTGGTCGACCTGACCGCCGAACCCCCGGTGCTCGTTCGCCAGGGCTTGGGAGACGCCGGCTTGCTCGGGCTGAGCTTGGTGGGTTGAGGCGCCGGCGCGATGGTGGAATGCCGCCGCCCCTCAGTTCCGCTCGATCCGCGCAAACGCAGAATGCGCGTGGATCGACTCGAAATTCTCGACATCGACGCTGTAGCGGCCGATCCGCTCGTCGGCGTTCAGGCGCAAGGCGACGTCGCGCACCAGGTCCTCGACGAATTTGGGGTTCTCGTACGCCCGCTCGGTGACCCATTTTTCGTCGGCGCGCTTGAGCATCGGCCAGATTTCGCTGGAGGCCGAATCCTCGGCAAACCGAACCAGCTCGGTCCAGGGGAGGTCGGCCAGCAGTTCGGCCCGGATCGTCACGTGCGAGCGCTGGTTATGGGCGCCGTAATCGGAGATTTCCTTGGAGCACGGGCAGAGTGACTTCACCGGCACGACCACCTCGGCCCAAACGGTGCTCTCGACGGGGCCATCGGCGGCGTCGGCCTTCGCCTCCGCGATCCAGCGGCCCTGGTACTCGAGCAGGCTCTGCACCCCGGTCACCGGCGCCCGCTTGCGGATGAAGAACGGAAACGTCGCCTCGATACGCCCCTGCGTCGCATGCAGCTTGTCGAGCATCACGGCCAGCCCGCGGCCCAGGGCTTCACGTTCGAGCGGCTCGGCGAGCGCGTCCAGCCAGGCGACGAAGCGCGACATGTGGGTGCCCTTTTCCTCGGCGGGCAGCGCGACGTCGAGCGACCACAGGGCGATCGTCGGCTGGACCGCCTGGCCGACGCGGATCTCGAGCGGATAGCGCATCGCCTTGACGCCGACGTGCTGGATCGCCAGCCGCCGTTCGTCACGCTCGCTCTGGGTATCGGGAATGTGCAGCGCGTCTTTGAGATTGCTCATGGGTTTCATCAAGGTCCTGTGCCCGCGACCCGCCGCGGGCCGGACTTCGGTCATTCGTAGGATTGCAATATCCGAAGGATGCCAGTAAAACGGCTGCCGCGGCCTTCAATGGTCTTGACTGCAGCGTTCAATGACGACGCTCGTCATGCCTCACACGCTCGACGACCGATCGAGGCTGCGCCGCGGGCCCTCCCGTATCGCCAGTGCCAGCAGGAACACCATGCGCCCTTTTCATCCGATATGAAGCCGGTCCGCCCCAGCGCCGCGCCGCCGCTGCTGGCGCCCGAGGTGCTGAACCTGCTGGGCAAGTGCATTTCTCACCTCAACGACATCGTCCTGATCACAGAGGCCGAACCGTTCGACGCTCCCGGCCCACGCATCGTCTTCGTCAATGAGGCGTTCGAGCGCAACACCGGTTATTCGCCCGTCGAAGTGCTCGGTGAAACCCCGCGACTGTTCCAGGGTCCGAAAACCGATGCAGTGGAACTGAGGCGCATCGGCGCTGCCCTGCGGCGCTGGGAGATCGTTCGCACCGAACTCGTCAACTACAAGAAGTGCGGCGAACCCTACTGGGTCGAGATGGAAATCGTGCCGGTGGCCGATGCCAGCGGCTACTTCACGCACTGGGTGTCCATTCAGCGCAACGTCACGGCGCGAAAGCTGGCGGAGTCCGAAGCCCGCCTGCACGAGTTGCAGCGTACGCAGTCGCTCGGCACGCTCGCCGCCGGAGTGGCCCACGACTTCAACAACATCATCGCGGCCATCCTCGGCAACGTGGCGATCGCCCAGCGCAACCTGCTGGACGGGGTGGACGGCCTGCCGCCCCTGGCGCAGATCCAGTCTGCTGGCTTGCGGGCTCGACAGCTGGTCCAGCAGATTCTCGCCTACAGCCGCCACGAGCCGCCGACGTTCACGTGTCAATCGCTGGGCGCCATCGTTCTCGAAGCGACCGACCTGCTGCGGGCGACACTGCCGTCCGGCATCAGGCTGCAGGTCGACGTGGCGGACGACACCCTGATGGTCGAAGCCAACGCCACCATGATCCAGCAGGTACTGCTCAACCTCGGCACGAATGCCTGGCATGCGATGCAGGGCGGCAACGGCAGGATAGACGTCGAGTGCAGTCTGGAGCCAGCGCCGGCAACGGCATGCGCCGGGGAGGGTGGCGCCACGCCAGCAGCGGCGCCGCGCTTCGCGCTGGTCACGGTCGGCGACGATGGCTGCGGCATGGACGACGCCACCAGCCAGCGCATCTTCGATCCCTATTTCACGACCAAGCCGATCGGGCAAGGCACCGGGCTCGGGCTGTCGGTCGCCTGGGGAATCCTCAAGTCGCATGGCGCGACCATCGAGGTCGACAGCCGGCCCGGGGCAGGCGCTCGCTTCACGATCCGATTTCCGCTGCTCGAAGGCGCGGTCGAGCTGCCGCCGCCCCCGCTGGCCGCTGCCCGGCAGTCCTGGGGCCATGGCCGACGAGTGCTGCTGGTCGACGACGACGACGTGGTGCTGCTGATGCTGGAAGGCGTGCTCAAGACGTTCGGCTTTCAGGTGCTGCCGTTCAACGACCCGATCGCTGCCCTGGCCGCGCTCGGCGCCCAGCCCGAGCGTTTCGACATCGTCGTCACCGACCACAACATGCCGATGCTGTCGGGGATCGAACTCGCGGCCCGGGCGATCGAGATCACGCCCGGGATGCCTGTGCTGATCACCTCTGGGTATGTCGACGCGGCCTTGACCGAGGCGGCTAGACGCGTGGGCGCGGCCGACGTGTTCCCGAAAGAGTATTCGGCCGAGGCGCTCGCCGATTCGGTCGCCCAAATCTTGAGACGGCGCGCACCGGCCGATTCCCCAGCCTAGAGCGCCTTCACGCGGAGCGGACCAGCGCCGGCTTCGCGCCGAAGCGCTTCAACACCGCCTGTTCGATGCCGACGGCGTCCAGGCCGCAGCGGGCCAGCAGTTCGACCGGGTCGCCGTGTTCGACGAACTCGTCCGGCAGGCCGAGCTGCAGCACCGGAACGGTCGATCCGGCCGCCGCGAGTGCCTCGAGCACGGCGCTGCCCGCGCCGCCCATGACACAACCTTCTTCGACCGTCACGAGCGCATCGTGGTCATGGGCCAGGCGCGTCACGAGCACGAGGTCGAGCGGCTTGACGAAGCGCATGTTGGCGGCGCTGGCGTCGAGCTTCTCGGCCGCGGCCAGTGCCGGGTAGAGCAGCGTGCCGAACGCCAGGATGGCGATGCGCGGCCCGCCCTGGCCGACCGGGCGGACGATCTCGCGCCGCATCTCGCCTTTGCCGAACGGCCATTCGCCGAAGGCCGGATCGATGGCGACCCCGGCGCCGCTGCCCCGCGGGTAGCGCACCGCGACAGGGTGGTCCTGCCGGTAGGCGGTCGTCAGCGCCTGCCGGCATTCGTTCTCGTCGGCCGGGGCGAGCACGCTCATGTTCGGTATGCAGCGCAAGAAGGCGATGTCGTAGGCGCCGGCATGGGTCGCACCGTCGGCGCCGACCAGGCCGGCCCGGTCGAGCGCGAACACCACCGGCAGCCGCTGGATCGCGACATCGTGGATCAACTGGTCGTAGGCGCGCTGCAAAAAGGTCGAGTAGATCGCCACGACCGGCTTCAGCCCTTCGCAGGCCAGGCCGGCGGCGAAGGTCACGGCATGCTGCTCGGCGATGCCGACATCGTGGTAGCGCTTCGGGAAGCGCCGCTCGAATTCGACCATGCCCGAGCCTTCGCGCATCGCCGGCGTGATGCCGACCAGCCGCTCGTCGACCGCCGCCATGTCGCACAGCCAGTTGCCGAAGACCTGGGTGAAGGTCGTCTTGCCGGGGGCGGTCGGTTTGGGCAGGCCGACCGCCGGATCGAACTTGCCGGGGCCGTGATACCAGACCGGGTCGGCCTCGGCGAGCTTGTAGCCGAAACCCTTTTTGGTCACGACGTGCAGGAACTGCGGGCCTTTCAGGCTGCGCAGGTTTTCGAGCGTCGGGATCAGCGAATCGAGGTCGTGGCCGTCGATCGGGCCGACATAGTTGAAGCCGAATTCCTCGAAGATGGTGCCGGGGACGACCATTCCCTTGGCATGTTCCTCGAAGCGCTTGGCGAGTTCGAACAGCGGCGGCGCGCGTTGCAGCACGGTTTTCGCGGTGTCGCGCGCGGTCGCGTAGAACTTGCCGCTCATCAGCCGCGCCAGGTGCCGGTTGAGCGCGCCGACCGGAGGCGAGATCGACATGTCGTTGTCGTTGAGCACGACCAGCATGTCGGCATGCGAGACGCCGCCGTTGTTGAGCGCCTCGAAGGCCATGCCGGCGCTCATCGCCCCGTCGCCGATGATCGCGACCGCCTTGCGGTCTTCGCCCTTCTGCCGGGCCGCGACCGCCATGCCGAGCGCCGCCGAAATCGAGGTCGAGGAGTGCGCCGTACCGAAGGTGTCGTACTCGCTCTCGTCGCG
>CAXTDH010000239.1:0-5539 GCA_964242405.1 uncultured Rhizobacter sp.
GTGTCGATCTACTCGGAGCCGGGCGAGGGCTCCAATGTCTGCATCTACCTGCCCCGCCACCTCGGCGATGCGGCGGCGGGCGACCTGCCGGCCGAGCTCGCCGACGCGCCGCGCGGCGAGGGCGAGACGGTGCTGGTGATCGACGACGAGCCCACCGTGCGCATGCTCGTCACCGAGGTGCTGGCGGACCTGGGCTACACCGCGATCGAGGCGGAAGACGGCGCGGCGGGGCTCAAGGTGCTCAATTCGGGCGCGCGCGTCGACCTGCTGGTGACCGATGTCGGCCTGCCGGGCGGCATGAACGGCCGTCAGGTCGCCGACGCTGGTCGGGTCACGCGGCCGGCGTTGAAGGTGCTGTTCATCACCGGCTTCGCCGACAACGCGGCGGTCGGCAACGGCCATCTGGAGGTCGGCATGGAGGTGCTGACCAAACCCTTCGACATGTCGGCGTTCGCGAACCGGATTCGAGACATGCTCGACCGGTAGGCCGTCGCAGCAGGGCCGGCGCGGCCGACGCCCGCTGCGCGATGCCCGCCGACTGCTGCCTGCGCCGTTCAGCCGATCGTCACCACTTGCCGCACCGCCTCGCCGCTCGCCAGCCGGTCGAAGCCCTCGTTGATCTGCTCTAGTCGCAGCGTGCCGCTCATCAGCCGGTCGACCGGCAGGCGGCCCTGGCGGTAGAGGGCGACGAAGCGCGGGATGTCGCGGCTCGGCACGCAGGTGCCGATGTAGCTGCCCTTGACGGTGCGCTCCTCGGCGACGAGGTTGACGATCGGCAGGGCAAAGGCGGCCGTCGGCGGCGGCAGGCCGGCGGTGACGGTCGTGCCGCCGCGCCGGGTGATTCGGTAGGCCGTCTCGAAGGCCCGGATCGAGCCGGCCATCTCGAATACGTATTCCAGGCCGCCGCCGGTCGCCGCCTTGACCGCATCGACGACCTCCGGGTCGGCGCCGTCGAAGGCATGAGTGGCGCCGAGTTCCATCGCCAGCCGGCGCTTGCCAGCCGACAGGTCGATCGCGACGATGGTCCGTGCCCCCGCCGCCCGGGCGCCGAGCAGCGCCGCCAGGCCGACGCCGCCCAGGCCGATCACGGCGACGCTGGCGCCGGCTCTCACCTGGGCCGTGTTCACGACCGCGCCCATGCCGGTCAGCACCGCGCAGCCGAACAGCGCCGCCTCCTCGAGCGGCAGGTCACGGTCGATCTTCACCAGCGAATGGCGCGACACGGTGGCGTATTCGGCGAACGCGGAGCAGCCGAGGTGGTGGTTGACCGGTTCGCCCCGAAGCCGCAACCGCCGCTCGCCCGAGATCAGCGTTCCGGCGCCGTTCGCTGCGGCGCTGGGCTCGCAGAGCGCCGGCCTGCCCTCGGCGCACGGCAGGCAATGGCCGCAGCTCGGCACGAACACCATCGCGACGTGATCCCCCGGCGCCAGGTCGAACACACCGGGGCCGACTTCCGCGACCACACCGGCCGCCTCGTGGCCGAGCGCCATCGGCATCGGCCGCGGCCGGTCGCCGTTGATCACCGACAAGTCGGAGTGGCAGAGCCCGGCGGCAGCTATTCTGACCAGCACCTCGCCGTGCTGCGGCCCGTCGAGGTCGACTTCCTCGATCACGAGCGGCCGGGAATCGGCGTACGGCAAAGGCGCGCCGATGGCCTTGAGGACGGCGGCTCGAACTTTCATCGGTCTTCCTTCGCGTGGCCTGTCGGGGCGGACGGCGATGGTTATAGCCGAGGGTCAGCGCGGCAGGTCGGCGTCCTGCTTGCGAATCCGCACGGCAGGCCGCTTCGGCGGTGCGATCTTGGCCACCACCGCCGCCGCCGCCGCCGCGCCGTTGTCCGCTGCCTGTAGTTCGTTTGTCGAGGAGCCGATGAAGGCGTCGGTGGCGGTCGGGGCGGGTGCCGCGACGACCCCTGCCGCTGCCTCCGGCACGACCGTGGTGAACGGTGCGAGCAAGGTCACGAGTTGGCCGTAGATCTTCGGGTTGCCGGCCACCAGTTCGCGTCGATACAGGTAGTCGGCCTCACCGGTGAAGTTGCCGAGCAGGCCGCCGGCCTCCGACACCAGCAGCGAGCCGGCAGCGATGTCCCATGGCGACAGGCCGGTCTCGAAGAAGCCGTCGATGTAGCCCGCGGCGAGGTAGCAGAGGTCGAGCGCCGCGGAGCCCGGGCGGCGCAGGCCGGCCGTCACGGGCATCAGCACCTCGAGCATCGCCAGGTAGCGCTTGAAGTTGTCACCCTTGCGGAACGGAAAGCCAGTGCCGAGCAGGCAGTCGGCGAGCCGCACGCGCTTCGAGACCCGCAGTCGCTTGTCGTTCAGGAAGGCGCCGCGTCCCTTGGAAGCGTAGAACAAGTCGTTGCGGTTCGGGTCGTAGACCACCGCCTGCTGCACCTGGCCACGAAAGGCGAGGGCGATCGAGACACAATAGACCGGGAAGCCGTGGATGAAGTTGGTGGTGCCGTCGAGCGGGTCGATGATCCAGACGAACTCGCTGTCCTGGGCGCCGTGGCTGCTGCCCGACTCTTCCGCCAGGATGCCATGACCGGGATAGGCGCCGAGCAGCGTCTCGATGATGGCGGCCTCGGCGGCATGGTCGACCTCGGTGACAAAGTCGTTCGGCGCCTTGGTGTCGACCTTGACCAGGTCGATGTCGAGCGACGCCCGGTTGATGATCGCCCCCGCGGTCCGGGCCGCCTTGACGGCGGTGTTGAGCATCGGATGAAGGGCTTGGGACATGGTTCGGCCGGTGAGGATGAGGAAACGACCTGCAACCCGGTCGGTATCGAAGCGAGCCTGCGGATAATCGTCATTTTACCGATCGCCCACGCCGCCCTGCCTGCCTCGACGGAGGCGTCGCGACACCTTCGATGACCGACCCGACGCAGACCCGCTTCGTGCTGATCGGCACCAGCCACCCCGGCAACGTCGGCGCCGCGGCCCGGGCGATGACCGTGATGGGCTTCTCCGACCTGGTGCTGGTGGCGCCGCGCCATGCCGACGTGCTAGAGCGCCCCGAAGCGGTCGCCATGGCCAGCGGTGCGACCGATGTGCTGGCCGCGAGCCGCATCGTGCCGACCCTGGCCGAAGCGCTCGACGGCATCACCTTCGCGTGCGCCACCGCCATGACGCCGCGCGATTTCGGCCCGCCGACCCGGGCGCCACGGCAACTGTTTGAGGAATTGGCGCCGACCGAGCAGCGGGTCGCCCTCGTCTTCGGCTCCGAGCGCTTCGGGATGAGCAACGACGACGTCTACCGCTGCCACGCCTGCGTCAGCATCCCGACCGCCCCGGGCTACGGCTCGCTCAACCTCGCGCAGGCGGTGCAGCTGGTGGCCTACGACTGGCGCCAGGCGCTCGGCGGCTTCGACGTCCGCCCGCGGATCGGGGCGGCGCAGCTTGCCGATGCGACCGCCGTCGAGTCGGCGCTCGAACACTGGCGCGAGACCCTGATCGCCGTCGAGTTCCTCGACCCCGCGGTGCCGAGAAAGCTGCTGCCGCGCCTGCAACAACTGCTCAACCGGGCCGCGTTGACGACCGAGGAGATCCACATCCTGCGCGGGATCGCGCGGGCAGTCGGCAAGCACGTCCGGCCGTCGCCTCCGGACGAGCCGGCGCCCCCCGCCCTCACGGCGCCTCCGGCCGAGGCGGCGCCTCCGACCGAGGCGGCCCTTCCGCCCGCTGCGGCGCGCCCGCCCGAAGCAGCGCTCCTGTCCGAGGCAGCGCTCCCGCCCGAGGCGGCGACGGACGACGCCGCCAACGGATAAACTGCCGATCCAACTTCCCGGCCCTCCCATGTTCCAGCGGCTGCGCGACGACATCGCCTGCATCCTCGAGCGCGACCCTGCGGCCCGCAGCGCCTTCGAGGTGCTGACCTGCTACCCGGGCCTGCACGCGATCGTCCTGCACCGACGGGCTCATTGGTGCCGTGTGCACGGGCTGCATTGGCTGGCGCGCTTCGTCTCCCAGCTCGGCCGCTTCTTCACCGGGATCGAGATCCACCCCGGGGCCACGATCGGCCGCCGTGTGTTCATCGACCATGGCATGGGCGTCGTCGTTGGTGAGACAGCCGAGATCGGCGACGACTGCACGATCTACCAGGGCGTGACCCTCGGCGGCACCTCGCTCGCCCGTGGTGCCAAGCGCCACCCGACGCTCGGCCGCGGCGTGATCGTCGGCGCCAATTCGCAGGTGCTCGGCGGCTTCACGGTCGGCGACGGCGCCCGGGTCGGCTCGAACGCCGTGGTGCTCAAGGTCGTGCCGCCCGGCGCCACGGCGGTCGGCAACCCGGCGCGCATCATCCAGGCCGAATCCGATGCCCAGCGCGAAGCCGCCGCCGCGAAGATGGGGTTCTCGGCCTACGGCATCACCCAAGGCGACGACCCGATGGCGCACGCAATGAAGGGCCTGATCGACAACGCCTCAGGCCACGAGCATCAGATCGCGCTGCTTTGGCAGGCGATCGAAAAGTTGGCGGGCCGGTCGCGGGAGTTGCCGACGCCCGACTGCGTGCCGGTCGACGCCCACACCACCGAACGCTTCGACGCCGAGCGGCTGAACAGGATGGTGAAGTAGTCGCCGCCGGCAGGCCGGCGGGTGCGGGCACGCAGGCCTGCAGGCACGCGTCGGCGTTCAGCCTGAGGCAGGGGTTTCCTGCCGTCGTGCC
This sequence comes from uncultured Rhizobacter sp., assembly GCA_964242405.1. GTDB lineage: Bacteria > Pseudomonadota > Gammaproteobacteria > Burkholderiales > Burkholderiaceae_C > LMDS01. The sequence goes on from CAXTDH010000239.1 coordinate 4,663, forward strand.
GATTTGGGTCGGAACGCAGGGCAGACGGCGTCGTCGGTCTCGATGTACGGGCCGCCAATCAAGTCGATGCAATAGGGCACCGCGGCGAAGATGCCAGGCACCTTCGGTTCAGCTTCGGGCAGGCCGGCGAGCGTCTCGGCGATCGACTTCGGCTGCCCTGGCAGGTTGATGATCAGCGCCTTGCCGCGCAGCACCGCCACCTGGCGCGACAGGATCGCCGTCGGCACGAAGCGCAGGCCGATCTGGCGCATCTGCTCGCCGAAGCCCGGCATCGTTCGGCTGGCGACGGCGAGCGTCGCCTCGGGCGTGACGTCGCGCGGCGCGGGCCCGGTGCCGCCGGTGGTCAGCACCAAGTCGCATCGGGCGTCGTCCACCAGTGCGATCAATGCGGCGCTGATGGCGGGCTCGAGATCGGCGACCAGCCGGGTCTCCCACTCGATCGGGTTGCGCACCGCGCCCGTCAGCCAGGCTTGCAAGGCGGGAATGCCGAGGTCGGCGTAGACGCCTGCCGACGCCCGGTCGCTGACCGACACCAGGCCGATGCGAACCGTCGCCAAGCCGCTCATTCGGCCGAGCCGTGCACAGGCGCAGCGGCGTCGTCTAGCGCTGCCTGCTTGATGAACTGGAACAAATCCCGATAGGCGCGGCCGCTGCGTTTTTCCGGCACCAGGGCGGCGTCCTTCCGGGCGGCGCGAACGAGGCTGCGCAACTGCTGCAGGTCGGTCGCCGGGTGGGACGACGTCCAGCGCGTCAAGGCGTCGTCTTCGGCGATCAGCTCGGCGCGCCAGCGCTCGGACTGGTGCAGGGGGAGCGAACCCTTGGCCCGGCCGAGCTGGCTGCGCCGGTACTGCCGGAGGAACAAGCATTGAGGACGGCG
>CAXTDH010000240.1:0-5529 GCA_964242405.1 uncultured Rhizobacter sp.
GGCGGCTATCGTCGCGGACGGAAAAGAACCAGGAACTCGGCACATGCCCAAGGCTTGTCTGAACTGCGGTACCGACAACCGGGACGAAGCGCTCTTCTGCCGCCGATGCGGCACGCCTTTTTCGTCCTCCCAGGCGTCGCCGGCGACTGCCGAGCCCACCCTGCCGGGGCGCTGGTCTTCAGGTAATGCCGCAGCCCGGGTTCAATCGACACCGGCCGACGCCGTGGGTGCACCACCGCCCCGAATTCCCGTGGCGACGGCGGACGCGCCTTTCGATGACGACGACGAGGACGATGAAGCCGGCAGCGGCCGGACCGTGGTAGCGGGGGGCGGGGTGGCCTGCCCGGCTTGCGGCGCGCCGAACGCGGCGGATGCGGCGTCGTGTTCCCGCTGCGGCGCCGCGCTGAGTTCGGCTGCGCACGGCCCGCTGCCGCCTGCCTCGCTGGCCGAAGCGACCATCGTCATGCCGCCATCGCCCCGGAGTGGTGGTCAGCCCGTGGACGCATCGGTGTTGCCTGCCCGGGTGCCGACCGCCGCTACCGGGACGGCAGACATATCGAAGCCAACGGCCGCTGCGAGCGCTCAGCCCGCGGTCGGGCCCGTGCCGGCCGGCTCGCCCAAACCCGCCAGCCGAACCGGCTTCTGGCTCGCGCTGGCGCTCGGGATGCTGCTGATCGCCGGGCTCGGGTTCTGGCTGCTCGGCCCGCGTACACCGAAGCCCTTGGCCGACGAACCGGCGCCGGTCGCCACGCCAGCCGCCAGCGCGGCGGTCACCCCGCCGCCGGCCGCGAGCCCGACCGAAGCCACCTTGCCGGCGCCGACCCCCGCGTCGCCGTCGACCAGCGATGCGACTGCCGGCGCCGCGACCCCGCTGCCGGGCGAGACGGCCGGCCCGTCGACGAGACCGTCGGCGTCCGCTTCTGCGCCGGGCCTGTCGGCCTCCGCTGCGAGCCCCGAGGAAGAAGCGAAAGCGGCGAAACTCAAACTAGAGCGGGCCGCACGCGCCAAGGCGCTGCGAGAACAGCGCGATCCTGCAGCAGCCGCGGCAAAGAAGACCGAGCAGGACGCAGCAGCCCAGCGCCAGACGGACGAGCGGGCACGTGCATCGGATGCGGCCGTGCCGACCGCCGCGCCTGTGCGCCCGACGCCGGCACCGGTGACGCCGCGCTCCGGCACCACCGCACAGGAGATCTGCGCCGGCCGGGGCACGATCGCCACGGCGGTTTGCGAGTCGCTGCAGTGCGGCAAATCCGAGCACGCCAATGAGCCGCGTTGCCGCCAGGTCAACGCCGAAGAGGAGCGGCGGCGGTGAGGCACTCGCTGGTCGAGCCGACGCTGCTGCGCAGCAACGCGCCGCGCCCGGCTGCCTCCGTGACCCGGATAGCGCTGGCGCGGACCGATGGCGGGGACGCGTTGTCGCCGAAGGCGTTCGTCGACCTGCTGCGGGCGGTCGGTGCGCTCCGAAATACCGCTGCACTCTCCGTCCTGTTCGGCTGCGTTCTCGCCGGCGTGCTGCTGGGCGGCTTCCTGTCGACGCTGGGGGGTCATTCGGGCCTCTTTCTGACCGTGCTCGGTGCCTTGTCGGCCTGCATCGCGACCGCCACCGGCCTCAACGCAGCCGGCGTCCTGCTGATGGCGGAGGAGCGACAGGCGCCGCCGCGGGAGCTGCAGGCGGCGATCGCCCAGGGCCTGATGTGCGTGCCGAAGTGCGCCGTGCTGGGCGCGACGCTGCTGCTGGTCGCGTTCGTCGTGCTGCTCGGGCTGACAGCCGCCTACTTCGTCTGCAGGGTGCCGCTGGCGGGGCCCCTGTTGTTCGTCCTTGTCTTTCCGCTGTCGGTCGTGATCGGCGGCGTCGCCTTCTCCGGCCTGTCGCTCTGCCTGTTCCTGGCGCTGCCGGCGATCTGGGACGGCGCCAGCCTCACGACCGCGATCGCCCAATCGCTGGCGATCGCCCGCGCCCGCCTGGTCGAGGCGTTCCTGATGATGGCCGTGGTCGGCGGCCTGACATTGCTCGTCGGCGGCGTGGTGTTCGGCGCCCTGTTCGCCGGCCTGATGCCGATGCTGACGCTGGCGGCGAACATCTTCGGCGCCGACGCCGTCGCCTCGTTGCCCGGCATGCTCTTGCCCGACCATGGCGATGCGGTCTACAGGCCGTCGGCCGGCAGTGGCGGCGACCATGCCATCGCCATCGCGATCGGCGGCGGCATGCTCGCGGCGCTCGCAGGCTCGCTGGTGATGCTGGTGCCCCTGCTCGGCCTCGCGCTGGTCTACACCCGCCTGAACGAGGGCGTGGGGCCGCTCCGTGCCGGGCTGCCGGCCCCGGACACCGAAGCGGCTCGACCGTCGCCGCAGCCTGCCGCCGCCATGGCCGCGTTCGGCCCGCGGTTCAACGCCGTCCCGGAGCCGATCGCGAGGCAGCGGCCGCAGATGCTGGCCGACGACCTCACCGTGCCCCTCTCGCTGAACCGGACCCGCTGCCCGCATTGCCTGTCGTCGGTCGCACCCGACGATGTGTTCTGCGGGATCTGCGGCTACAAGCTCGGCTAGCCCGCCGGGCTCATTGGCTCGTGGCCGAGCCGCCCGGCTGGTTGAGTTCGGGCGTGAACAAGGCGACGACGTCGATGGCGTCGAAGTGGTACTTCTTGCCACAGAACTCGCAGGCGATCTCGACACGGCCCTGCTCGACGACGATGTCGTCGACCTCTTCGCGGCCCAGCCCCTTCAACATGGTGCCGACCCGCGTCCGCGAGCACGAGCACTCGAAACGTGGCGCGGCCTCGCCCCGCTGCGGCTCGAAGCGGCGCAGCGGCTCATCCCAGAACAGGCGACGCAACACGGTGTCGGCGTCGAGCGTCAGCAGCTCATCGGGGGTCAGCGTGCCGGCCAGCGTCGCGATGCGGTTGTAGGCTTCGTTGACGCCGATATCGTCCTCGTTGCGGGCGCCGCTCGAACCCTGCAGATTGCCGCTGCCGCTGACCGGCAGGCGCTGGATCAGCAAGCCGGCCGCCATCTCGTCGTTCGCCGCCAGGATGAGCCGGGTGTCGAGCTGTTCGGACTGCAGCATGTAGTGCTCCAGCACCTCGCTCAGGCGCTGCAGCGGTTCGCCGGCATCGCCGCGCAGGCCGACCACGCCCTGGTAGGGCTGCTGCCCGGGCCGCTTGCGCGCGGGGTCGAGGGTGATCGCACAGCGGCCCTGGCCATGGACGTTGAGCAGCGCCTCCAGGCCGGCGGCGTCCGGCACCTCGCCGACCACCTTCGCGGTGACCCGGAACGCCAGGTCCGACTGCACCTCCGCGACCGCCAGCCTGAGCGGCCCGTCGCCATGCGCCTGCAGCACCAGCGCGCCGTCGAACTTGATGTTGGACTGCATCAGCACGCCCGCAGCCGCCATTTCGCCGAGCAGGGCGCGAACCGGCGCGGGAAAGACATCCTTCGCTGCCGATCGGCGCGCCAGCACCTCGCGCCAGGGGTCGGTCAGCCGGACGAGCATGCCGCGCACTGGCATGCCGTCGAAGATGAACTTGTGCAACTCGGTCACGTCAGTCGATCCTCTGCAGGCCGGCACGGAACCGCCGCGCGTTCTCGACATAGTGCTCGGCGCTGCGCTGCAGGCCGGCGATCTGCTCCGGCGTCAACTGGCGGACGACCTTGGCCGGGCTGCCCAGGATCATCGAGCCGTCGGGAAATTCCTTGCCCTCGGTGACCAGCGAACCGGCGCCCACCAGGCAGTGACGGCCGATCCGGGCGCCGTTCAGCACCACCGCCTGGATGCCGATCAGCGAGCCGTCGCCGACGCTGCAGCCGTGCAGCATCACCTGGTGGCCGACCGTGACGTTCTCGCCGAGCAGGACCGGAAAGCCGTGGTCGGAATGGACGATGCAGCCATCCTGCACGTTCGAGCCGCGGCCGACGCGCAGCAGTTCGGTGTCGCCGCGCAGGATCGCGCCGAACCAGACACTCGCGTCTTCGGCGAGCTCGACATGGCCCATCACCTGGGCGCTGTCGGCCACCCAGGCGCTGGCCGCCAGTTGCGGCGCGAGTCCGTCGAGTCGATAGAGTGCCATGGAGGTTCCGGTAGTAGCAGGCGGGCGCGCGGCCGGTCGTCGGCCGGCAGGGGATAATTCTAGGAGCCAGGCGCTCAGCCGATGAACCCACGTCAAGACGCGCTCGAGATCCTCTGCATCGCCGATCCGGCCACCAAGGCCGCGCGGGCCCGGGCGCTGTTCGCCGCACTCGACGACACGCCGATCGACGGCTGCCTCCTGGTGGCGCCAGCCGATGTGGCGCTGCCGGGCCGCCCACCGTCGCCGCGGCTGGTGCCGCCGAAGCAGGTGCCGACCCGCTCGCCCTTCACCCTGGAAGGCCGGGCGGCATTGCTGCACGCCGTCACGCACATCGAGTTCAATGCCATCAACCTGGCACTCGACGCGGTCTGGCGTTTCGCCGACATGCCCGACGCCTTCTACCGCGACTGGTTGCGGGTGGCGAGCGAAGAAGCGCTGCACTTCAGCCTGCTGCGCGAGCACCTGATGGCCCTCGGCCACGACTACGGCAGTTTCGACGCCCACGACGGCTTGTGGGCCATGACGGAACGGACGGCCGGCGACCCGGTCGCCCGCATGGCGCTGGTGCCGCGGACGCTGGAGGCGCGCGGCCTCGACGCCACGCCGCCGATGCAGGCGAAGCTTCGCCAGGCCGGCGACCTGCGCGCGGCCGAAATCCTCGGCGTCATCCTGCGCGATGAAGTCGGCCATGTCGCGATCGGCAACCACTGGTATCGGTGGCTTTGCCGGCGCAATGGGCACGACCCGGTCGCCCTCTACCCGCTGCTCGCCGCCCGGTACGGGGCGCCCCGGTTGCGGCCACCGTTCAACTTCGAGGCGCGCCGCGCCGCCGGCTTCAGCGAGGAAGAGCTGCTTCGGCTGGCTTGAGCGTTGTCAGTCCGCCGCAGCTCGGGTCGACGGGCAACGGCAGCGCCGCGAGCATCCGCGGCCAAAGCGCGTTCCAGACCGGCCAGTCGTGTCCGCCCTCCGCGGTGTAGACCCGGGATGGCGGCAAGGCCTGCGCCAGCACGTCGTCGCTGGCCGCGAACCGATCGGCCAGCCCGTAGCCGAGGAAAAGCCGCAATCGCGGCTTCGCCGAGCCGGTGACATCGACGAATCGCTCGCGCAGCCCCCTCCAGAACAGGGTGTCGCGGTCGTCCGGCGCTGTCGAGCCGGGCGATGGATTCCAGGCGGCCAGGCCGCCACCGGCGGCGACCGCCTGGGCGATCTGCGGCGACCCGAGCCAGGGCGCGATCGCGATCACGCCGTCGACGTCCGCAGGATGCCCCTGCGCGTACAGCAGTGCCGCCAAGTCGCCATGCTCCACCCGCGCCGCCGCGGCTGCGGCGACCACCGGCTTCGCGTGGTACGCCACGCCCAGCCCAGCCGCCTGGATCATCGGCAGGTCGTTCGCACCGTCGCCGACCGCCAGCGTCGCCTCTGTCGGGATGCCGAGCACTGCCTGTTCGGCGAGCAATGTCTGCAG
>CAXTDH010000241.1:0-5492 GCA_964242405.1 uncultured Rhizobacter sp.
AGGAGACGATGGACCGGGAGTTCGAACGCCTGCCCTACGAGCCGCTGACCGAGGAGATCCTCGACGTGCCGGTCAGGAAGACCGTGATCGCGGTCGACGCCGGCCGCAACCTCGCCGTGCTCGTCGAAGCCGCGGTGCGCAACACCATTCTGCAGCTGCGCGGAATCGACACCTACAAAGAGTTCATCGAGCGCCACGCCAAGGCGATGTTGAAGCCGGACTGAGCGGGGCGGGCCGGCTCAGCTGCGGCGCTGACGGTGCGGGCAGTTGGTCTTGGTACAGACGGCGTAGAGCGCCAGGGCATGGTCCTGCAGCTCGAAGCCGCGGGTCTGGGCGATGCTCTTTTGCCGCTGCTCGATCTCGCCGTCGTAGAACTCTTCCACCCGACCGCAGTCGACGCACACCAGGTGGTCGTGGTGCTTGCCCTCGTTGAGCTCGAAGACCGCCTTGCCCGACTCGAAGTGGTTGCGTGACAGGATGCCGGCCTGCTCGAATTGCATCAGCACCCGGTAGACCGTCGCCAAGCCGACGTCGGCCCCTTCGATCAACAGCATCTTGTAGACGTCCTCGGCGCTCATGTGGCGCTGAGTCGTCTTCTGAAACATCTCCAGCACCTTCAGGCGCGGCAACGTCGCTTTCAGGCCACTGTTCTTAAGTTCGTCGACGTGGTTCATGATGACGCGTGGAGGTTCGAGAGAGCGGGCGGACGGTGCCGGGCCGACTCGTGGCAGCGGCGGTCGCCAACCCGGGGTGTCCGGGGTTCCGGGCCCGCGCTGGAGCCGCCATGCCCGGCCCTTAGAATCAGATTCCATCATATCGACGTCTGCGGCGCTGTCGATCGGCCCGTTATACCGCCGTAGCCCGTTCGGTCGCCACTGTCGCCACCTATTGAAGATGCGTTTTCCGTCGAGTGTGTTCCTGCTGCCGCAGCCTGGCTCGAGTCCGTTCAGCGGACGAGGCCTCGTGGCTCCGCTTGCTCTGGCAGTTGCCGCCGCCGGCCTCGCCGGTTGCCAGTCCCTGTCGTCGCAGGGCAATTTTCTCGGTGTCATCACGCCGTATCGCGTAGAGGTCGTTCAGGGCAACGTGGTGACGAAAGAGCAAGCCGCGGCGATTCGCCCCGGCATGACCCGGGCCCAGGTGCGCGACGTGCTCGGCTCGCCCCTGCTCTCCGACCCGTTCCACGGCGAACGCTGGGATTACGTCTTCACCATCCGCCGCCAGGGCGCCGAGCCGCAGCTGCGCCGGGTGATCGTGCGCTTCGATGCCGACCTGCTCAAGGGCATCGACACGGGCGGCCCGTTGCCGAGCGAGCTCGACTTCGTCGCCTCGATCGACACCTTCAAGACGTCCCGCAACGCGCCTTCCCTCGAGCTGAGCGACGAGCAGGTCAACGCACTGCCGGTACCGCCGCGACCGGCCGCGTCGGATGCCGATCCGGTCGGCCCGGTTCGAAGCTACCCGCCGCTCGAGCCCAATTCGTGACGAGCTCGTCGTCGCCGATCGCAATCGCTGTGGCGGGGGCTTCCGGCCGCATGGGGCGGATGCTGATCGATGCGATCGCCTCGGCCGACGACCTGCGACTCGTCGGCGCGCTCGACGTCGCGTCCAGCCCGGCACTCGGCCAGGACGCCGCCGCCTTTGCCGGGCGGATCAGCGGCGTCACCATCAGCGCCGACCTGGCCACCGGCCTGGCGGATGCGCAGGTGCTGATCGACTTCACCCGGCCGGAAGGAACCCTCGCCCATCTGGCGGCCTGCCGGGAGCTCGGCGTCCGGGCGGTGGTCGGCACGACCGGTTTCGATGCGGCACAGAAGGCCCTGATCGCCGATCACGCGGCGGCGATCGGCATCGTCATGGCGCCGAACATGAGCGTCGGCGTCAACGTCGTGCTGCGGCTGCTCGACATGGCCGCCCGCGCCCTGGACGAGGGCTACGACATCGAGATCATCGAAGCGCATCATCGCCACAAGGTCGATGCGCCCAGTGGCACCGCCCTGCAGATGGGCGAAGTCGTGGCTGCGGCGCTCGGCCGTGAGCTCGCCGACTGCGCGGTGCTCGGGCGCCAAGGCGTGACCGGCGAGCGTGACCGGTCGACCATCGGTTTTTCGAGCATCCGCGGCGGCGATATCGTCGGCGACCACACCGTGCTCTTCGCCGGCACCGGCGAGCGCATCGAGATCACCCACCGGTCGAGCAGCCGCGCGACCTATGCCGAGGGCAGCCTGCGCGCCGCCCGGTTCCTGGCCAGCCGGCCCGGCGCCGGCCTGTTCGGTATGAACGACGTGCTCGGCATCGGCTGAGCCCGTCGGCGGCAACACGGGTTGAATCATGGGCGGCTTCGAGCGTTTTTGGACCGATGGGGACGCGATCACCCGGACGGTGGTCGGCCTGCTGCTTCTGATGTCGATCAGCGCCTGGGTGGTGATCCTGTGGAAAGGCTGGCTGCTGCGCCGGGTCCGCGTCGACATCGGCCGTGCAGTGCCGGCCTTTTGGGCGGCGCCTTCGCTGGCCGACGGACGAGAGCAGCTGGCGGCGTTCGATCGGGAACGGGCGCTCAGCCCGCTCCTGGAGGCAGCGGTCGCGACCGCAGCGGGCGGCACGCTGGAGGCGAGCGGGCGTGCCGAATCGCAGCTGACCCGGCGGCTGCGCGACGCGCTGCATGCGGTGCTCGGGCAACTGCAGTTCGGCCAGGTGCTGCTGGCCTCGATCGGCAGTACGGCGCCGTTCATCGGCCTGTTCGGCACCGTCTGGGGCATCTACCACGCGCTCGCCAGCATCTCGGCGGCTGGGAACCTGACCATCGAGAAAGTGTCCGGCCCGGTCGGCGAGGCGCTCGTGATGACGGCCGCCGGCCTGGCGGTGGCGATCCCCGCCGTGCTGGCCTACAACATCTTCGGCAAGACGGTGGCGGGCTGCGAGGCCGAACTCGAAGGCTTCGCTCATGATTTGCGCGAGATGCTGACGGCGGGCCCGGAGGTCGGCGACGGCGCTGGGGCAGGGACGGCAGAACTGCAGGTCGTGCCCGAGTCGGCGGCGATTGCCGCGGCCGAAGGTTGACCGGCCGTGGCCTTCGGACGCCTCGAACGCAGCCCGCGCGCCGCGCCGATGAGCGACATCAACATGACGCCGCTGATCGACGTCATGCTGGTGCTGCTGGTGATCTTCATGGTGACCGCGCCGCTCATGACCTCCAGCCTCAAGCTCGACCTGCCGCGCACTGCCGGGGTGCCGGCCACCGATGCTGCGCCGGACTTCATCAGCGTCGCCCTCGATCCGCAAGGCGGGCTCTACCTCGGTGACGAGAAGCTGGAGACGCCGGCCTTTGCCGTCCGCATCGCCGCCGCGGCGCAGCAAAACCCGAAAACCGAGGTGCAGCTGCGCGCCGACAAGTCGGTCCCGTACGGGCGTGTCGCAGAGCTGATCGCGATGGTGCAGAAGGCGGGTCTCAACCGGATCGGCTTCGTCACGGATCCGGAAACGGCTGCCAAGACCCAGCCTTGATCGCCGATCGGCTTCAGTCGACCACCTCGGCGCCGCTCAACAACGCGGCAAAGCGATCCGCGGCGATGTTGCCGCCCGAGAGCGTGATGCCGACCCGCTGGCCGCGGAACCGCCCGGCGTTCTGCATCAGCGCGGCCAGCGCACAGGCACCGGACGGCTCCAGCACCGTCTTCATCCGCTCGAAGGCGAAGCGCATCGCCTCGACGACCGCCGGGTCGGACGCGGTCAGCACATCCTCGACCAGTGCCTGGATGACCTCGAACGGCCGGACGCCGACCGCCTGGGTCTGCTGGCCGTCGCAGATGGTGCGCGGCACGTCGATGGTGACGATGCGACCGGTGCGCAGCGACTGCTGCAGGTCGTTGCCGCGCTCCGGTTCGGCGCCGTAGATCATCACGGCCGGCAGCAGATGCCGGGCCGCTACCGCGCAGCCCGACAGCAGCCCGCCACCGCCGGCGCAGACGATCAACGCGTCGAGCGGGCCTGCGTCCTCGATCAGCTCGAGCGCTGCCGTGCCCTGGCCTGCCATCACCGGCAGGTGGTCGAAGGGCGGGATCAGGGCAGCGCCGGTCTCGCCGACCAGCCGCCTGGCGATTGCTGCCCGGTCCTCGCGATACCGGTCGTAGAGGACGACTTGCGCACCGTAGCCACGCGTTGCGGCCAGCTTGCCCGCCGGGGCGTCGTGCGGCATCACGATCGTCGCTCGGCAGCCGTGCAGGCGAGCGGCGAGCGCCACCGCCTGCGCATGGTTGCCGGAGGAAAAGGCGACGACGCCGCGGGCGCGTTCTGCGTCGCTCAGGACATCCACCGCGTTGTAGCCGCCGCGGAACTTGAAAGCGCCCATGCGCTGCAGGTTCTCCGCCTTCATGAACACCCTGCAGCCGAGCAGCTCGTCGAGCGTGCGGGAGGTGAGCACCGGCGTGCGGTGGGCGACGCCTCGAAGGCGCTCGGCGGCTGACTGGATGTCGGTGAACTGCAGCATCGTCGTTCGCAAACCCCATCTGGTCAGGCGGCGGCAACCGCTGCAGCCGCCTCGTTACGACAGCGCTCGCGTACCGCCGCCCACCCCGCCACGCCCAGCGTCTCGAACGTCTGAAGGTTGGCCGTGACGATCTCGTCCGCCATGCCGGGGTCGTCACCGGCATCGCGCCCCCTGCCGACCGCCCGCTCGATGCTCGCCTCACGCAGCAGTTGCAGGGTCGGGTAGGGCGAGCGATTGGTCGCGTTGCCGATGTCGTCGGGCTCGGTGCCGGCGAATTGGTAGTCAGGATGAAAGCTCGCGATCTGCATCACGCCGACGAGGTCGAGCGCCGCCAGCGCATCGTCGGCGACATCGAGGAAGTCGTTGTAATCGAAGAAGTCGCGCAGCACCCGGGGATGGACGAGCAGCGTCGTCTCGATGGTCGACGGATCGGCGGCCGCCAGCAGCGCCATCTCGGCCTGGAGCACGGCCAGCAGGGTTTCGGGTGCTTCTGCGTCGCAGCAGGCCAGGCGGACGCGACCGTCGGCATGCGGCCCTTTGGCGAACGGGCAGAGGTCGAGGCCGATCACCGCATGCTCGAGCCAGGCATGGGTTTCGGCGATCGCCAGGTGGGTCAGGGCGGTGCGGTCGGGGGAGGAGGCCATGGCGGATCATCGGCCGGCGACCGCAGGCGCGTCAAGGTCGAAGGCGGAAGGCACCCCTTCCTATAATCCGAACAACCCGACTGGTGCCCCGCGCAACCCATGAACCCCGACTTCAAACCCGACGAGATCGAGCGTTCCGCGCAGGCCGCCTGGACGGCCGCCGACGCCTATCGGGTGGTCGAGGACACGAATCGGCCGAAGTTCTACGCCTGCTCGATGCTGCCATACCCGAGCGGTCGGCTGCACATGGGCCATGTCCGCAACTACACCATCAACGACATGCTCACCCGCCAGTTGCGGATGAAGGGCATGAACGTGCTGATGCCGATGGGCTGGGACGCCTTCGGCCTGCCCGCCGAGAACGC
>CAXTDH010000242.1:0-5472 GCA_964242405.1 uncultured Rhizobacter sp.
TCGTTCCCCGACCAATCGAACACCGCGCCAAAGCTGTGGGTGCGCACCGTGTGCAAGCGCGCGGCGCTTCGGCCGAGCGACTCGATGAGCGCCAGCCGATCGCCGGCGATCCGCCCTTCCGTGCCCTGCACCCGCTCGGCGACCATGTAGGGGCGGCCATCGGCGAAGTTGCCGATTTCCACCACTCGGGGTGTCGGCAGCCCGACGCCTCGAGCGGCCTCCATCGCCCAGCGTTCCTTCGAGTAGTCGTTGATCTTGGTGGCGTCCTCGTGGGTTCGGACGATATAGTCGCCTTGCGAGACGCGGAATTCGAAGACTGAATTGGTGAGGCCGCCGCCACATTGGCGGAGCCGCTTCGGCTTCTCGTCGAAGTGACGTCGGGCAATCTCGGCGACGAGTTGCTCGGCCTTTCGACTGCGCTTCTTGGCAGCGCGTCGTTCCGTAGCAGCGGCTTTTCTATCGTTGCCGACATCCGCGTCGACTTCGAGGCCGCCGACCGCAACAGCGTCCATCGTCACGGCAACCTTCGTTCCACGAGGTCGAGCAGCCGTCCGAAATCGGCGATCGTGTCGACGCGAACGGTATGCGCGAGGCCTCGGTAGTCGAGCTCGCCGCCACCGACGATGATCGAGAATCCGGTCGCGGCGAGGAAGTCGTCCGGCGGGGCATCGCCCGCGCCGATCGATGCGGCGAGATCAACGCCGAGGTGCGCGGCCATGCGCTCGGCGCCGCTGCGTTTGCTCACGCCGCTGTGCGTGTGGAAGCTCGACCGCTGGGTGTGCTGATAGGCCATCAGGTGGTCACCGGGCCGGTCGACAAGCAGGAAGATCATGCAGATCGGCTCGGCATGCAAGGCGGTTCGCAGCGCCGCCACCGGTGTGCTCGCGACATCCGACGCGCTCCGGTACTTGTCGCGGACACGATCCGTGCGGCTGCTGTCGGGTGTCCAGATCCGTTCGCCGAGGCGCCAGTCACGTGCGTAGTGGAACACCAGCAAGTCGGTGACGCCGTCGCTCACCAGCGCGTCGACATCGTCCAGCACGGCGTCGATCCCGGCCCGATCCAGCGTTTCGCTATGCCATTCCTCGAACGTCGCCAGGCCGTCGGCGCCGCGGTGCACACGGCCAATCTGGGCCCCTTTCATCGAGACCAGCGGCAGATCGGTTCCGGTGGCGCGGTGCCACTCGTCACCGAACACGCGCATCACCGAGAGCGGAAACCGAAGCGTGTTGGCAATCACCGGGCGGCCATGGGCGTGGATGCGCTTCAAGCCGTTCTCGACTTCCGGCGGCAGGTAGACGAGGCCGTCGCGCTCCAGAACCGCCGTACCGTCCAGGTCGGTCATCACGGCCCCCGAGACGGCGAAGTCGCCCGAGGCCAGGAAGTCGCGCAACTCGGCAGCTGCCGAATCGAAGCTGTTGTGCATCCGGCCACTTTGCGGCAAGTGCATGACAGGCACGTGACGGCTTCGGCGATTCAGCGCAGACGCCGTAGCTGCGGTCGCGCCGATGGCACGTTCGAGCAGCGCCGTTCAGCCAGCGCCGGCCAGCCAGTCGAACGGGCAGCGACCGCTTGCCGCGGTGATCACCCCGAGCACCCGGGCGGGCTCGGCCGTCACCATCGACCAGTCGAATCGCCAGGCCCAGTTGCCGGTAGCGCTGCCCGGCAGGTTCATGCGGTGCGACGCGTCCAGGCCGAGCACATCCTGCAGCGGGTAGACCGCCATTTCGGCGACCGAATTGCAGGCGGCGCGGATCATCGCCCAGTGGACTTCGTCTGCGTTCGTCGCCAGGTAGCTGCCGGCGAAACGGCGCTCGCGTTCGCCCGCATGCGCCCACCAGCCGCGCGACGTCTCGTTGTCGTGCGTGCCGGTGTAGACGACGGTCGCGGGCCGGTAGTTGTGCGGCAAATAGTCGTTGCTCGCGTCGTCGCCGAAGGCAAACTGCAGCACCCGCATGCCGGGGAAGCCGCAGGCATCGCGCAATTCGACGACGTCGGGCGTGATGACGCCGAGGTCTTCGGCGACGATGCGCAGCGGCCCGAGTGCCGCGCCGATGGCATCGAACAACGCCTTGCCGGGGCCGGGCACCCAGCGGCCGACCGTGGCCGTGGGTGAGGCCGCCGGGATCTCCCAATACGCCGCGAAACCGCGAAAGTGATCGATCCGGAAGACGTTCGACTGGGCGAGCGCGCGCTTGATGCGCTCCGTCCACCAGGCGTAGTGGTCGGTGGCCATCCGGTCCCAGCGGTAGAGCGGATTTCCCCAGCGCTGGCCCTCCGCCGAGAAGGCGTCGGGCGGTACGCCGGCGACCACGAGTGGCTGGAAATCGTCGTCGAGTTCGTAGAGGTCGGGGCGCGCCCAGACATCGGCGCTGTGGTGCGCGACGAAGATCGGCAGGTCGCCCATGATCCGGACGCCGTGCGCGTTGGCGTAGGCCCGCAAGGCGCTGCACTGGGTGTCGAAGCACCACTGGACGAAGCCCCAGAAAGCGATCTCCCGGGCATGCTCCCGGCGGGCGATGTGCAGTGCATCCGGATCGCGGCGCAGCAGCGGCGGCGCCCAGCACCACCAGGGTTTGCCGGCGTGCGCAGTTTCGAGCGCCATGAACAAGGCATAGTCGTCGAGCCAGTGGGCCTGGGCCGCCGTCCACTGAGTGTAGGCATTGCGGTCATCGCTGCTCGCCTGCGCCTCGAAACCGGCCGCCGCGGCACGCAGTTGCGCCAGCCGCCATGGCACCACGCGGGCATAGTCGACCCGCGTGGCGTCGAACCCGCCCTCGGGCAGGGCCGGTTGCGCAAGCCAGCCGCGGGCGACCAGCGGTTCGAGCGCCACCATCAACGGGCTGCCGGCAAATGCCGACACGCTCTGGTAGGGCGAATCGGCCGGGCCGATCGGCGTCGTGGGCAGCACCTGCCAGAGCCGCTGGCCGGCCGAGACCAGCCAGTCGACGAAGTGATAGGCGTCGGGGCCGAAGTCGCCGATGCCGTGCGGGCCGGGCAGCGAGGTGAAGTGAAGCAGCACGCCGGCGCTTCGGTCCTTGGACTTCATGGCTGTGCCAGGTCGTTGATCATGGCCGTGCACGTCACCGGAATCGGCTGAGGGGCGCCCGCCGGGGTCGACGAGGCGAGGGTTGCCGGCCGTTCACAGCTTGGGGATGCGCAGCGTCTTGCTGATCATCAAGGTGCCTGAAAGCGCGAAGACGAGCACGGCCGGGTGCAGCAGCCACGGGCCGAGCGCCCAGGCGCCACCCGGCAGCGCCGCACCGATCCAGCCTTGCCAGCCGAACCACGCCAGGAGCCCGGTCAGCACGACGCTGGTCGGAATCGGCGTGCCCTCGAAGTAGGCGACCTTGCCGGCCGCGCCGGCGAGGCTCTCGGCCGTGACGTTGTAACGCGCCAGGCGCGAGACGCCGCAGCAGACGAAGTAGATCAGCACCAGCGCATCCCAGCCGCCGCGCAGGCCGGCGGCGAAGCCGAGCGCCGCCGGGGCGACGCCGAAGGAGACGATGTCGGCGAGCGAATCGAGCTCGCGACCGAGCGCCGACGAGGTCTGACGCCAGCGCGCGACCCGGCCGTCGGCGACGTCGAAGGCGAGCGCCGCCGGGGCGAGGGCCGCGGCCAGGAAGAACTGCGCGAGCTGCCCGGTCGCCATGAAGCTCATCGCCAGGAACACCGAGCCGGTGCCGCAGGCAGCATTGCCGAGGGTGAAGAAATCGGCGAGCTGGAAGCCGCGGAGCATCGAGAAGTGGCGGGGTGCGGGTGAGGACGAGGACGAAGCCGGTCGGGCGATGCCAGCTGCGGGCGAGGCGGGCCGGCCCGAGGCCGACGGGTACGAGGCAGGTAGCGCCGAGGCTGGCCGCGCCGAGCCCTGGCCGGAAGCAAGGGGCGGGCTCGAGGCGGGCTTGCTGGAGGCGGCCCTGTTCGAGGCGGACTTGCTCGAAGCGGGTTTCGGTCGGGATCGATGAGGGGTCATGGTGTCCGCTCTGGTTGAGGAATGCACGTCCGGCGAGTCTCCCTCATCGGCCGGGTCTCGGTCTGTCGGCCGACGCGCCTTCGCCACTCACCCGGTCGGCGAATAGCGCTTGGCGCGCAGATTCTTCTTGATCTTCTGCAGCATCGGCCGGCGCTCGCCGGGCAGGCGCAGCGCCACCGCGGTCGTCAGGATGTCGATGATCACCAGGTGCAGCAGCCTCGAGACCATCGGGCTGTAGCGGTCGTAATCCTCCGGATGATCGGCAGCGATCAGGATCTGCCCTTCGGTCTGCGCCAGCATCGCGAGCGGCGAGCCGCTGGCGGTGATGACGATCAGCGTCGCGCCGGCGCGCAGGGCGATGTCGGCGGTGTCGAGCAGGTCCCGGCTGTGGCCCGAATTGCTGATCACGACCGCGCAATCGCCCGCGGCCAGCATGGTCGCGCTCATCACCTGCACGTGGCCGTCGCTCACCGCCGTGGCGCGCACGCCGAGGCGAAAGAACTTGTGCTGCGCATCCTGGGCGACGATGCCGGAGTTGCCGACGCCGTAGAAGTCGATGCGCCGCCCCTGCTCGCCGGCGTCGGTCAAGGCGACGATGGCGCGCTCGAACGCCAGGTCGGCGGCTGCATTGCGAAACTTGAGCAAAGCGCTGACGCTGTTGTCGATCACCTTGACGACGATGTCGGCGCTCTTGTCGGTCTCGCTGACCGACCGGTGGACGAACGGGACGCCCTCGTTGACGTTGCCCGCGAGCTTGCGCTTGAAGTCGGTCAGCCCGTCGTAGCCGACGCTGCGGCAAAAGCGCACCACCGTCGGCTTGCTGACCTGCGCGCGCTCGGCGAGCGCGCCGACCGCCAGCGAAACAAAGGCCCGGGGGTCGGCAAGCACAAGCCGGGCGACGCGTTGTTCAGCGGGCGGCAGCGCCGGTAACGCGGCCTTGATGCGATCGAGCATCTCAGGAGCCGCCGGGTGCCATGAACGACGAACGGCTCGAGCGGGCGGCAGTCGTCACTGCTCCTCTGCCCAGGCGAAACCATCCCGCGCGACCAGCGCACTGGCGGCGGCCGGCCCCCAGGTACCGGCAGCGTAGGGCCGCGGTGGTGCGTCCTCCCGCTCCCATGCGTGCAATACAGGCTCGACCCAGCGCCAGGCCTGCTCCTGCTCGTCGCTGCGAACGAAGAGGTTCAGCCGCCCGGCGAGCGCGTCGAGCAGCAGCCGCTCGTAGGCGCCGACCCGGTTCTCGGCAAAGGCCTTGTCGAAGTCGAGGTCGAGCGAGACCGGCGCCAGGGTATCGCTCTGGCCGGTGCCCTTGGCCGCCAGCAGGTGCAGCTCGAGCCCGTCCTCCGGCTGCAGCTTGATGACGAGCTTGTTGGGCGCCTGCGTCACCGGGAAGATCGCGTGCGGCGTCGGCCGGAAGTTGATGACGATCTGGGCGTCGCGCTCGGCCAGGCGCTTGCCGGTGCGCAGGTAGAACGGCACGCCGGCCCAGCGCCAGTTCT
>CAXTDH010000243.1:0-5446 GCA_964242405.1 uncultured Rhizobacter sp.
TCTTCGGCGACGGCATCTATGAAGTGGTGCCGGTCTACGGCGGCCGGTTGTTCCGCTTCGACGAGCATCTGGCGCGGCTCGACCGCAACCTGTCGAAGCTGCGCCTGGCGAATCCGGCCAGCCGGACGGAGTGGCTGGAGCGCTGCCGCCGGCTGGTGTCCGCCCTGGTCGAGAAGACGGGCGAAGCGGACCTGATCGTCTACATCCAGGTGACCCGAGGCGTCGCCTTGAGGGACCATGTGATGCCGGCGAACCCCACGCCGACGGTCTTCATGATGTGCAGCGTGCTCAAGCCGGCGAGTGCCGAGGCGCGGCACCGCGGCGTGGCCTGCGTCACCGCCCGGGATTTCCGTTGGGAACGGGGTGACATCAAGAGCATCTCGCTGCTCGGCAACGTGCTGGCACGGCAGATGTCGGCCGACCACGGCGCCACCGAGACGATCATGTTCCGCGACGGTTTCCTGACCGAGGCGTCGGCGAGCAACGTCTGGGTGGTGCGCGAAGGCGCCGTGCTCGGGGCGCCGAAGAGCGAGCATGTGCTCGAAGGCATCCGCTACGAGCTGATCCGTGAGTTGTGTGAGGAATGCGGCATTGCATTCAATCTGCGGCCGCTGCCCGAGTCGGAGGTCATCACCGCCGATGAGGTGCTGCTGAGTTCGGCGACGAAGGAAGTCCTGCCGGTCACGACGCTCGACGGCGAGCCGGTGGGCCATGGGGCGTTGCGCGGCAAGCCGGGGCCGGTCTACGCACGGCTCTACGAGGCTTACCAGCGCGCCAAGACCTCGCAGTCGATCTGAGCCGCGACGTCGAGGTCGGCCTTATTGAGCTGCTTCGCGCCGCCCCCATCTTCGGCGCCATGAACGACAGCAGAATGAACGACAACAGCACGAACGACGGCCGCCTCGGCGACGCCACCAGCAAGTTGCCGGAGATACCGCCGGAACAATCGCTGATCGAGTACCCGTCGCAGTTCCCGATCAAGGTGATGGGGCTGAACGTCGACGGCTTCGTCCATGCCATCACCCTCATCGCCGAGCGCTTCGACCCGACGTTCGATGCCACCACCGTCGAGCTGCGCGCCAGCAAAGCCGAGAAGTACCTCGGCATCACCGTCACCGTCACCGCCACCAGCCGCGAGCAGCTCGACGAGCTGTACCGCACGCTCAGCACCCATCCGATGGTCAAGATGGTGTTGTGAACGCGGCGCCAAAGGCGGCTCGATGTTGATCCGCGAACTCGGCCTCGTCGACTGTGCCACCACGGCGCAGGCAATGCGCGCCTACACCGAAGCCCGCACGCCGCAGACGGCCGACGAACTGTGGATGTGCGAGCACGTGCCCGTCTTTACCCAGGGCCTGGCCGGACGGCCGGAACACCTGATCGACGCCGCCGGCATCCCGGTGTTGCAGACGAACCGTGGCGGTCAGATCACCTACCACGGGCCGGGGCAGGTGGTCGCCTATCCGCTGGTCGACCTGCGCCGACTCGGCATCTACATCAAGGAATACGTCTTCCGGCTCGAGCAGTCGGTGCTGCGCACGCTGGAACACTTCGGCGTCACCGGCCACCGGGTCGCCGGCGCGCCCGGCATCTACGTGCGGGCGGATGATCCTTTCAGTCATGTGGCCTTGACCGGGCCGCGCCGCACGGCGTTCGAGGGCCTGGCGAAGATTGCCGCCCTGGGTGTCAAGGTGAGCCGCCATTGCACTTATCACGGCGTTGCCCTGAACGTCGCGATGGACCTCTCCCCCTTTCGGCGAATCGACCCTTGCGGCTACGCCGGGCTGCAGGCGACCGACCTTTCTACAATCGGTGTCGAGGTGGCGCCATCTGAGGCGGCGCAGGTGCTGGCGGCCCGATTGGCCGGTCATCTGAGCCCCTGACGCCACGTCCAGTATCCATGGCCAGCGGGGTCCGCCCCGGAAAGTGCGCAGATGAACCCGACTTTGCCGACCCTCCAGAGCCCGCCGACCCCTGCTTACGACGCGACGGTCAAGCAGAAGTCGCAGGCCAAGACCGCGCGCATCCCGATCAAGATCGTCGCCGCCGAAACGCTGAAGAAGCCCGACTGGATCCGGGTCAAGGCCGGGTCGCCCAGCACCCGCTTCTACGAGATCAAGCAGATCCTGCGTGAGCACAAGCTCCACACCGTCTGCGAGGAGGCGTCTTGCCCGAACATCGGCGAGTGCTTCGGCAAGGGCACGGCCACTTTCATGATCATGGGCGACAAGTGCACCCGGCGCTGCCCGTTCTGCGATGTCGGCCATGGCCGCCCGGATCCGCTGGATGCCGACGAGCCGCTCAATCTGGCAAAAACGATCGCGGCGCTGAAGCTGAAATACGTCGTCATCACCAGCGTCGACCGTGACGACCTGCGGGACGGCGGCGCCGGCCATTTCGTCGACTGCATCCGGCGGGTTCGGGAGCTGTCGCCGCAGACGCAGATCGAAATCCTGACCCCCGACTTCCGCGGCCGGATGGACCGGGCGCTCGACATCCTGAAAGCCGCCCCGCCCGATGTCATGAACCACAATCTGGAGACGGCGCCCCGGCTCTACGCCCAGGCGCGGCCCGGGTCCGACTATCAATATTCGCTGAACCTGCTCAAGCGGTTCAAGGAATTCGCGCCGCAGGTGCCCACGAAGAGCGGCGTGATGGTCGGGCTCGGCGAGACCGATGATGAGATCCTGCAGGTCATGCGCGACATGCGCTCACACGGCATCGACATGCTGACGATCGGCCAGTACCTCGCACCCAGCGGCCATCACCTGCCGGTACTCCGCTATGTCCACCCCGACACCTTCCGGATGTTCGAGCGCGAAGCCGCCGCGATGGGGTTTACTCACGCCGCCGTCGGCGCGATGGTGAGGTCGAGCTATCACGCCGACCAGCAAGCGCAGGCCGCAGGGTTGGCGCCCAACTGAATTTGTGCCCGGGGCCCGCAGCTCCTCGACGGTCACCACCACCGGAGCTTTCCTGATGCAGCGTCGAAAGTTTACGTTGGGCGCGGCCACCACCCTGTTGTGCTCGCTCGACGCCCGAGCCGCCGGGGGCGTCGATCTTGGCGAGGGCGATGCCGCGCTCGGTGTGCGCACCGCCCTCGAACGGGGGGCGAAAGCGGCGGTCGGCCTGCTGGGCCGCAGCGGCGGCTTTCTCGACAACCCTGCGGTCCGCATCCCGCTCCCCGGCTTCCTCAACGATGCGGCTCGGTTGCTCAAGCTGGCCGGTCAGCAAGCCCGCCTCGACGAACTGGTGACGGCCATGAACCGGGCGGCCGAAAGCGCAGTGCCCGAGGCGCAGAGCTTGCTGCTCGGCGCCATCCGGGCCATGAGTGTCGGTGACGCGAGGGCGATCGTCACCGGCGGCGACCAGTCCGCCACTCAGTTCTTCGCCGGCAAGACGCGTGAGTCGCTCGGCGTGAAGTTCCTGCCGATCGTCACCCGAGCGACCGAAAAGGTGGCGCTCGCCGAAAAGTACAACGCCGTCGCCTCCAAGGCCTCGGGCTTCGGCTTGATGAAGAAGGACGACGCCAACGTCCAGCAGTACGTCACCGGCAAGGCGCTGGACGGCCTCTACCTGACGATCGGCGAGCAGGAGCGGCAGATTCGCCAGAACCCGGTCGCGACCGGCAGCGCCATTCTGAAAAAAGTCTTCGGACCTTGAGCTACAGCCCCCGGGAGAGCTCGTACATCAGGGCCGAGGGCAACGAGTGGGTCAGCACCTCGCGGCCAACGCGGGCCATCGACGCCCCGCCGGCCCCCGACATCTCGAACAGCCGGCCTTCCTCGACGATCTCGATGAAGACGAAACCCGCGATCTCGCTCCGAATCTCCTGACGGAACCGGGCAAAGCGCTCACCGCTCTGGATCGCCTCGATGATGATGGCGTGCGGCAGGCCTTCGCTGCAGAACGCGGCTGCCTCGTCGACCGAATTGACGAAGTCGACGATCAGGCTCATGCCGCGCAGCGCCTCGCGGATGGCCACCCGCATGTCTCGTCGAGACGCGATCACCAGCACATGACTGCCGGCCAGCGGCTGCGAGTTGACCGAGGCGGCAAAGCCGTCGTCGGTGCCGAACTCGGTGGCGCCATGGGCGCGGGTGTCGCCGTCACGGTCGGTCGTGACCGTGCGCGGAAAGTCGATCGCCAGATGCACATGGCCGGACTCTGCGAACCGTCGCTCGAGTCGCAGCCCCATCGCGGCCGCGGTCTGTTCCAGAAGGTGCCAGATCAAAGAGTCGTCGCGGCCGGCGAGCCGCTCTGCCTGAAAGCCCGACGCTGTCGGGGGCGCGGGGCGCTCGAAGCGGCAGGACAGCCGCGCCGCTGCCGGCCGCGGATTCATTTCGATGGTGAACTCGACCCGTGCGGCCGCCTGGGTCACCGCCCAGTCGACGCATGAATCGAGCAGGCTCGCCAGCAAGGAGGCGTCGCAGACGACCTCCACCGGCGTCAGGCTGGGGGCGAGGGTGATGCCGCGTGCCCGGGTATCCCGCTGTCGATAGGCGAGCACATGCTCGACCGCCTCGGCCAGCTGCAGCCGCTCATGGGACTGGCGGATACGACCCGCGGCGAAGCGTGTCAGCTGCTGGCCGATCATCCCGGCGCGTCGCGCAGCCTGAACTTCGTCACGCAGCTGGCGCAAGCTGTCCCGGTCGATCCGTCCGGTGCTGGCGAGTGTGTTGATGCGCTCGATGGCCGCTGTCAGCGGCCCGGCGATCTCGGCGCCGACCTGGGCGAGCAGGGCGTGCAGGCGGGCTGTGTCATCACCGGCCTCGTGCGACGACAGCAATGCGCCGGCCGCAAGGCTCAGGTGGCCGCCAGCAACGTCGAACAGGTTCATGGGCGGATCCTTGCGGCTCGAGGCGGCGATGCGGTTGGTGCCGGCGAGCGCCGTCGGTCACTGGTGACGACCCTCGTAGGTGCGAAGTCGAGCCTGCGAGCGCCGGGTGGGTCAAACGCCGATTGTCGAGTGCCCTGGTCTTCGGATCGGAGGGCAGAGCGCCGTCGGGCGGCGGTCGACGTGCTTAATTCACGCAAAGAGCCGCGTTGCCCGGGGTCGAGGCTGCGCGCCTGTCGATTACGCCGGCGTCTCAGATCACTCCAGCCTGTCTCAGCCGCTCGATTTCATCGGCTTGCAAGCCCGACTCGCGCAGCACCGCGTCGGTGTGTTCGCCCAGCAAGGGCGGTGGCCGACGGTACTGCACCGGCGTCTCCGACAGCTTGATCGGGCTGGCGACCAGGCGGACGTTTCCCGAAAGAGGGTGCGACATCTCGACGGTCATCTGCCGCTCCCGCACCTGCGGGTCGGCAAACACCTCGGCAAGGTTGTTGATCGGCCCGCACGGTACCTTGGCCGCCTCCAGCGCGTCCAGCCATTCGGTCCGCGAACGCAACTTCAGAACAGCTGCGAGCATCGGCACGAGCTGCGCCCGGTGCCGAACGCGAC
>CAXTDH010000244.1:0-5432 GCA_964242405.1 uncultured Rhizobacter sp.
CCGCCGATACCGCCGAGGACACGCTCGTCCCGGGGTTCAGCGTCTGCGTGCAGGTGGGTGGCGTGCCGGCATCGGCAGGTAGCGCCAAAAAGGCTGCCAGGGCCGCCGCGCAAGCCGGCCTGCGACCCGCCGACCGGCGCTTCATTGCATCTTCGGCATTTCGAGCGCGGGTGCGGCGCTCGAACCCGCCGCCGTCGACGCCACGGCCGGTGAGCCGATGGCGGTTCGAAGCGCCGTGGCCGGACGGTCGCTCGACGACGCGAGGGTTTCGCGGTAGACCTGGAGCAGCCGTACGCCGGCCGCGTCCCACGTCAACGCGGCGGCGCCCGCCAGGCTCCTGCGGCGCAGGCTCGCCAGCAGCGGGCGGTCGACGTGCAGGCTGTCGATGTGATCCGCCAGCGTGGCGACGTCCCCGACCCGGTGGACCAGGGCGTCGTCCAGATGGCGGCACATGGCCCCGGCCGCCTCCGAGACGAGCAGAACGCAGCCGCTGCCCCGCGCCTCGAAGGTGACGAGGGCGCTGCCCTCTTCGATGCTGGGCAGGACGAGGAGGTCGCTGCTCCGCATCAGCTGCGCCACGTCGGAGCGGTGACCGAGAACCTCCACACTCGGATGGGACAGCATCGGTGCCAGCCGCTCGGCGTATCCCGGGACGAATTCGCCGGCGATCAGGAAGCGGCCCTGTCGACACGCAGCCGAGCGAGTCCAGGCCTCCAGCGCATAGTGCAAGCCCTTGCGCGGCGCGCAACCCCCGACGAACAGCAGGGTGAGTCCTGGCCGCGAGTCGTGGGCGTCCGGGTCGGCTCGGTAGAACGCTGCGTCGAACCCGTATTGATGGCGGGCCAGTCGAGCGGCGGCGAAACCTTCGTCGAGAAACGTTTTGGCTACGAAATCCGATGGGCACAACAGCCGGGTGGCGAGCCGGTACTCGGCTTCCTCATGAGCCAGGATCGTTTCGTCGTAGGCGTGCTCGTGGCCGTGAGGAAGGTCGACGCCCAGCTTGCCGCACTCGCGTCGCACCACGTCATAGGCAAAGCGGGTGTGGGCATTCGGTCGCTCGAGGACGGCCCGAATGCCGAGCGATGCCGCGACGCGAAGCGTCCGCAGGCAGCCCAACGGCCAGGCGTGGACGATGTCGACCTGCCCGACCATCCCCGTCAAACGGCGTGCGACGACCCAGTCGTGGAGCGCGAAGGCCCGCATCCGCCCGAGCACGGCATAGGGAATTCGCCAGCGGCCACGGGCGAGCGTCGGACGAACGTCGACGCCGGGCGCCACCGGGCGGCTCACGGCGCTCGGGCAGACGACGACCTCGGCGCCCGCCTTGACCAGCCCGTCGACCTGATACCACGCCGTCGTGCAGATGCGATCGGCGCCGAGCTTGTGCGGAAAGCTGTAGAGGACGCGGACGGGGCGGCTGCGGTTCACGACTCTCGATCTCCCGTCGCCGCCGTGCAGGTTGCTGGCGGGCACCCGACCCCCTGGCAAGCCACGTACCCGTCTGGGAGGAAACGAGAGCCGGGCCGGTGCCCGCATGCCGGTCCAGACGACTCCCGGCATGTGCACGACCCGGTGACCGAACGCCAGGGTGTCCGACCCCCGGCTGCCGACCGTTCAATTACCGAACGAATTCGCCCCCAGATCGCGGCCGTCGGTGGCTGCGCCGGTGCCTGGCGAGGCGGGTGCGAGTTGCCAGCCGGCCCAGCTGGTGGGCAGTGAGCCGCCGACGAACGCGGGGGTTGCGACGGTGCTGTTGGTACCGCGCACGGCGCTGCTGGTGGTGTAGAGATTGTGGTCGAAGCTGCAGTTGGTGCAGGCCGGGTTGCCGGCGCTGTCGACCGTCTTGAACGTGGTGCCGATGAGCAGGTTGTTCTTGCCCACGATGTTCTGGCTCGGCGTCGGGCTCTCGGTTTTCTTGTCCATGTTGATGGCCACGTTGCGCACCGTGTTGTGTTCGAAGACGTCGCCGTTGTGCGAGCCGAGCTGGATGCCGTTGTTACCCGAGCCGCCATCGAAGACGTTGTGGTTGATCAGCTCGGCCGTGCCGCCGTCGGGGAACATCAGGAACGCGTCGCCATTGCGGAAGTAGTTGCCGGTGATGGTGGTGCGGCTTTGCCCGTAACCCTGGATGGCATCGACGTGACGCCCGTAGCTGCCCTGGCGGATGCCGTCAAAGACGTTGCCCGGGCCGACCACGACGCCGGCTGCGCCGATCTGGATGCCGTCGGATTCGCCGCCGGCGCCGAAGTGGTTGCGGCTGACCTTCACGCCGATCGGATAGGTGCCGCCGTTGACCTGCAGGCGTCCCTCGTAGCACGAGGCGCACACGCTGATGGCGTCGAAGGTGTTGGCGTCGATCAAGATGTTGGCGTTGGCCACCGCGTCCATGCGGATGACCAGCTGATCGACGAAGCGGCTGTTGCTGATCGTGATGTTCTTGGCCGCGCCCTGGATGCCCGAGCTGCCGAGCGTGAGGCTGTCCAGGCGCAGCCCGCTGGTGGTGCCGCCGATGCTCGGCGAGAGCGTGGCGCCCTGGGCGGTGGTCGAGCGCACCGTCACCGGCGTCGACTTGACGATCCCGTTGAAGCTCTGGCTGCCGTAGCTGCCCGAGTTCAGGCAGATCGTCGCCCCAGGCGCAGCCGCCGATACCGCCGAGGACACGCTCGTCCCGGGGTTCAGCGTCTGCGTGCAGGTCGGCGACACTGGTGTGGGCGCCGGCGCTGCTGCCGGTGCCGACGTCGTCAGCAACTCGCACGACTTCTGGATCCCGTACGCCGGGTCGTTGCCGAAATAGGCATTCGTGCACTGGCCGCTGTTGGTGACCGACTTTTGCACCCAGCGCGTGTCTGCACCATAGCGAACCGTCTGCGTCCCCGCCACATTGAAGGCAGCGCCTTCCTTCACGATCGGTGTCCATGTGCCGCTGGTCGGCGGTGAGACAGCCGCTGACGTGGCGACCTGACACGATTTCTGCACGCCGAAGGCCGGATCGTTGCCGAAATACTCATTGGTGCACTGGCCGCCGTTGGTGATCGACTTTTCCACCCAGCGCGTGTCGGCGCCATAGCGGACGGTCTGCGTGCCGTCGACCGTGATGGCGGAACCCTCAAAGGCGAGGGTCGAGTAGCCGGTGGCTGCGGTCGTCGCCAGGGCCGAAACGCGCGGGTCGTCAGTCGTGGCGGCGCTGGCCGCCTCTGCCGTGACGGCGGTCGATTCGAGTGGGGCTTGTTCATCGGCGGTATCGGTCGAACCGCCGCCGCAGGCGGTGACGAGGAGGCAAGCTGGGAGCAGCGAGGCGAGGACAATACGATTCGAGAACGGAAAAGTTAGGTGCATGGGAGCCTGTGTAGAGGACACTGAGAGATGCGCAAGCCGCGCGGCTGCAGGCGACCTCGGCACGGCGGTGGTGCCGACGCTCGAAAGTCAGACTGCACGCAAGAGACGGCTCTCACGCATCAGCGCTGACTTTGCAATGGCGAACCGACGCAAGGAAGGTCTCGCTCATTGCCAAGGCTGGCGCAGTATGTGGAGGGCTTCGGCGGCGCTTGTTACCGCATATGTCGCGCACGCCTGTCGATCCGGCAGCTGCGAGAAGCTCCATTGCGTCGCATCGTTTTGCTTACACAGAGACCGGCGCTCGAGCGCGATCACCTGTGGGGATCCGGCCGTTTCGAACTGAAGGCGAGGGCTCGGCCCGGTCAATCCCCGGCGCCTGGGCAGGCTGCCGTCAAGGGCTCGGTGACGTCTGGAAACGATACGTTTCTTGACGCCTGGTCATATTTCGCTGACGTTTGTTCGTAATTCCGTATCTGTTCTAGAGATCAAACGCGCGTGTGGGGGACTGCTCGACCCGAGCACACGTTCATCGAAAGCGATGAACCAGACTCAGAAACGTCTCGGTGACTCGGTAATCGTGCTGACCAATCGCAGTGCTGGTAAAGCGGTCGTGCTGGAGGCCGACGGTGACGACGGTGTGCGTCGATAACGCCTGTCCAATAGACAATCGCCCGATGCCTTCGCGACTCGACTCGCCGGCGCGCAATGCGAGTCCGGTGATGCGGGACCATTGCACCGTTGCATCGGCCGACAAGCCCACTGCGAGCCGACGACTGATCTGCAGCGAGGTGCCGGCCTGTCGATTGTCGCCTCGGGTGTCCTGCGTCGACGGCAGGTCGCCCTCATGCGTCAGCCGCCCGACGGTCTGCGCATAAAGCGTCAATGCGACGGTGCTGCGCGTGCCGAGATAGGCCCAGGTCGCCTTGCCGGTGGTCGACAACTGAGGATAGCCGGCCACGCTGTCGATCGGATTGGGCAGGCGCACGTCGAGGGCACCTCTGGCAACGATCGATCGGACGAGCTCGCGGCGCGCGCTGGGGTCGGGGTGCCGGGTGGTGAGAATGGCGT
This sequence comes from uncultured Rhizobacter sp., assembly GCA_964242405.1. Lineage (GTDB taxonomy): Bacteria > Pseudomonadota > Gammaproteobacteria > Burkholderiales > Burkholderiaceae_C > LMDS01. The sequence goes on from CAXTDH010000244.1 coordinate 4,405, forward strand.
CGAGCGCGGGCCGCAGGTCCGAGCCCGCGTCGAGTTCGCCGAGCGTGCTCGACACCGCGACCGGCTCGCGGCGGGCCGAGACCGCAAAGGCCATGAGCGGCGTGCGATGGCGCAAGGCGAACGCGCCGCCGATGCCAAAGAACCGGTGCTCCAGCCTGGCTTCGAGCGAAGTCCTCGGCCCGGGCGTCAAGGATGCGGACAAGCCGTAAACGGGATCGGTGTGGCGGCCTGTGCCGGCATCGCTTCTGTCGAGGCCGGCAATGCCCCCCAGAACGAACGCGTCGCGAAAGGCGAGGTTGCCGCTGGCGCGCACGGTCTCGACGACGAGTCGGTCCCGGCCGCCGTCGCCGCCTGGCGTCCGGTTGTCGAGCCGCGATACTTCGAGCCCGCCGCCTACCGGTGCCGGCTTGACTTCGTACCGCAGCAACGTGCGGTTCGACGTCAGTCGGGCGCGCGAATCCGGGCCGTTGCTCGTGGTCGCGATGTCGTGGCGCGCCAGCACGAAGGCATTGGGTGACAACTCGCGCAGCAGATAGGGGCTGGCGCGCAAGGCCGTTGCGGTGCGCCTGTTCGCACTGCCCAGGTCGTCGATTCGACTGCCGAAAGTGCTCGCCTCGCTCTGGCCGACCTGGGCGCCCACGTCGAGGAAAAAAAGCCGTTCGACCAATTCGCTTCGCGCGGACGCCCGCAGATCGGGCTGGATGCTGTTCTTCTGCGTTTCATTGAGATACGAGACGAACCGTATGCCGCCGGAGACGTCGAGATCCAGCCGCCCAGCGTGCCTCTGCAACGAGACGCCCGGTCGAACCGTCGCAATCAGGTCGGATCGCGCCTGCCCCGGGGGCGCGAGGCCGCCATTGCTGGTCGCAATCACCCCACCCTGCGCGGTGAGCTCGAGCGCGGGGGCTCGCGGTGCCGTCACGGAGCTCGGCGGTGGAGATTCCTGTGCGCTGAGGGCGAAGGGCAGGGCCGCTGCGGCCAGGCCGAGCGCCAGCCGGCCCGCAACGGCGATCGACCCCGCCGCCGAC
>CAXTDH010000245.1:0-5422 GCA_964242405.1 uncultured Rhizobacter sp.
ACACGCTGCTCTTCACCATCCAGGGCCCGCTGGTGACCGCGCCGATGCTGGTCAAGCACCTGAACTACGACCCGCTGCGCGATTTCGAGCCGGTGACGCTGGTCGCGACTTCGCCGAACGTGCTCGTCGTCGACCCGAAGCTAGGCGCCCGCACGGTCGCCGATTTCGTCCGCCTGGCCAAGGCGCGGCCGGGCGAACTCAACTACGGCAGCGTCGGCAACGGCAGCGCGGCCCACCTCGCGATGGAACTGTTCAAGGCGCGCGCCGGGATCGATCTGGTCCACGTGCCCTACCAGGGCTTCCCGCAGGTGGTGACGGCGATGCTCTCCGGCCAGGTGCAGGCCGGCTTCATGGTGCCGACGAGTGCCATCGCGCAGATCCGGGCCGGCAAGCTGACCGGCCTCGGCGTGACGACGCTCGGGCGCTCGGCGGTGCTGCCCGAGTTCCAGAGCTTCGTCGAGCAGGGCTACCCGAACTTCGAGGCGACTTCCTGGCAGGCGGTGCTCGCGCCGGCCGGAACGCCGAAGCCGATCGTCGCCCGGCTGTCGAGCGAGCTGATCCGCATCATCCGCGGAGACGATGTCCGGACGCGGATGCTGAGCCAGTACTTCAGTGCCGTCGGTGCGGCTCCAGAAGCGCTCACGGCGTTGATGAGGAGCGACCGGGAGCGCTGGGCGCAGGTCATCAAGGCGGCGGGGGTGCAGCCGGAGTAGGGCCGGTGCGGCGGTTCGGTGCCGACGGGACGGCGTCGGCCGCACGTCGGACCGATGGCGTCGAGTCGCCGCCATGGCGAAGATCGACCGTGCAGCCGGGTTCAGGCACCGCCGACATAGCCTGTCTGCCGCCACGCCTCGAACACCGCCACCGCCACGGCGTTGCTGAGGTTCAGGCTGCGCTGCCCGGCACGAAGCGGCAGCCGGACCCGTCGCTCGGCGGAAAATTCTTCGCGCACCGCATCGGGCAAACCTGCGGTCTCCGAGCCGAACACCAGCCAGTCACCTGCAGCCCAGGCGACGTCGGCGAACGGCCGGCTGCCGGCCGTGGTGAACGCGAACAGCCGCGCCGAGTCGGGCTGAGTCGCCTCGCGGAAGGCGGGCCACGAGGCATGGCGCTGCACCGGCGCGTACTCGTGGTAATCGAGCCCGGCGCGGCGCAATTGCCGGTCGTCCATCGAAAGACCGAGCGGCTCGATCAGGTGCAGCGCGCAGCCGGTATTGGCCGCCAGGCGAATGACATTGCCGGTGTTGGGCGGGATCTCGGGCTGAACCAGGACGATATTGAACACAGCGTTGACCTAAGCGTCGACCACGGCACCGGATAGAGCGGCGGACGTGTGCGCTCAGGCGTCGTCGCCGGGACGGGGCGTCCGCGCGATCACCCAGACGCGGACGGCCGCCGCGCCGGCTTGCAACAGCACACGGGCGATCTCGCCGGCCGTGGCGCCGGTGGTCATCACGTCGTCGACGAGCGTCACCTCCCGGCCCGCCAACTCATGCCGCCGGCGCGGCTCGACGGCAAAGGCGCCCCGGACGTTGCCAGCGCGTCGCTCCGGCGCCAGGGCGAGTTGATGGTCGGTGTCGCGCGTCCGCAGCAGCAGGTTCGCGTCGGCCGTGCAGCCGAGCCGTCGGCCGAGACGGCGGGCCAGCTCCCAGGCCTGGTTGTAGCCCCGTTCGCGCAGACGAGCTTCGCTCAGCGGCACCGGCAGGAGCAGGGCGGGCGTCGGCAGGGCAGCGGATCGATGGGCCAGGAGCATGCGCTCGACCAGCACCGTCGTCAGGTCGAGCCCGCCGTGGAACTTGAAGCGGCTGACCAGACCGTCCCAGGGATGCCCGTAGTCGACCGAGGCGACCGTGCCGATGTAGGGTGGAGGATCGGCGAGGCAGCTGGCGCAACCGTCTTCAGCGCGGCCCACCGGCAAGGCGCAGCGGCCGCAGCGCAGCCGGGCGGTGCCGAAGCGCTCGATGCAGAGGTCGCAAACGCGTTGCCGCCCCCAGTCGCGGCAGACGGCACACAGGCCAGGCAGGCGGAACCGCGCCATGAGCGATGCGCTGTCGTCCGGAAGGCGGCGGGAAGTGGGGGACAGCACCGGCTCAATATACTGCCGCCGATGCCCGCGACCGAATCAGAGCTCCGCGCCCGCCGCCTGGACCCGGTCGCCGTGCAGGCGGCGCTGCGGCGGCTCGGCCGCGCGCCGGAGCCGCCCTGGCTGCACCGCGAAGTCGCCCGGCGGATGGCCGAGCGGCTCGAGATCATCCTGCGCAAACCGGAGGTCGTCGTCGACTGGTGGGGCTTTCTGGGCGCCGGCGAGACGCTCCTGGCGCAGGCCTATCTGAAAGCCCGGCGCGTCGTCGTCGAGCCAGGCGACGACTGGCTCGAACGCAGCCGCACCGCCAGCCTCGCGCCCTGGTGGACGCCGGGCCGCTGGACGGGCAGTACCGCCGTCCAGGTGCAGCTGGAGGCCGATCCGCTGCCGCCGAACGCCGATCTCGTCTGGTGCAACATGGCGCTGCACATGGTGGCCGACCCGCCTACTCTGCTGGAGCGGTGGCACCAGAGCCTGCGCGCCGACGGCTTCGTCATGTTCTCCTGCCTGGGCCCCGGCAGCCTGCGCCAGTTGCGTGATCTCTACCGCCGGCTCGGCTGGGGCGAGCCGGCACCCGGCTTCATCGACATGCACGATCTGGGCGACATGCTGGTGCACACCGGCTTCGCCGATCCGGTGATGGACCAGGAAACGCTCGACCTGCGATATGCCGACCCGGCCGCGCTCCTGGCCGAACTGCGCAGCCTCGGCGGCAACACCGCGCCCGACCGCTTCACCGGCCTGCGCACGCCGCGCTGGCGTCGCCGGCTCGAGCAGGAGCTGGCCGCGAGCCTGCGCGGTGCCGACGGCAAACTCGGGCTGGTCATCGAGGTCGCGTACGGCCACGCCTTCAAGGCCGGACCGAAACTCAGTGCAGGCGCACCTACCACCGTCTCCCTCGAGGACATGCGGGCGATGGCGCGCAAGCCTCGCACCGTGCGCGACAAACCGGTGAAGGATCGATAGCAGGGCAAGCGGACGGGGCAGTGCACCCGGCGCCCAGGCAACGCCCGACCGTGCGCTAAAATTCGAGGCAATGTCCGCGATCTTTCCTCGTCCTTCCGTTGCGGGTGCATCAGTACCGTTCGGCCTGCGTTTCGGGCGTGAATCGGTGCCGGCCGGCCGGTCGGTCCAGTGGTTGCTCAAGCGAAATTGCTCGCTCGCGCCGCGCCAGATGCTCGTATTCGTCGGCTCGATCTGCGCGCTGTCGCTCGGCATCGGCATGTTCTTCTGGATGCAGGGCTTGCCGCTGGTACTGCCCTTTGCCGGGACCGAGGTCGTCGCGATCCTGATCGCCTTCGTGCTCTACGCCCGGCACGCTACCGACCGTGAATGGATCCAGCTGCGGGCAGGCTGCCTGGTCGTCGAGCACGCCTCGGGGCGCCACATCGAACGGGTCGAGTTCGCGCCGGCGTGGGTGCGGGTCGAGCCCGAGCACGGTGACCGTTCCCTGGTCGAGCTGTCCGGGCAGGGCCGGCGTATCAGCGTCGGCCGCTTCGTCCGGCCGGAGGCGCGCCGTCAGCTCGCCGACGAACTGCGCTGGGCGCTGCGCCGCTGGCAGGGCCTCGCCCGCACCGGGCCGACCGCACCGCCGCAGTCGGAAAACGCACAAGAATCGGAAACCTGAAGTGGCAAACATGAAGATGATGAACACGGCCGGGGTGGTCGGCCGGGTCGGGCAGTTGGGCATGGCTTTCAGCGGGCTGCTGTGGTCGCACGCGGCCTGGGCGGTCAACGCCCTCCCCGGTGGGCCCAAGCCCTGGCAGATGGACATGCAACCCTCGGTCACCGAGATCGCGGCCGACCAGCGCTGGCTGCACTATTTCATGTTGGTCATCTGCCTGTTGATCTTCGTCGGCGTGTTCGGCGTGATGTTCTATTCGATCTTCAAGCACCGCAAGTCGCGCGGTGCGAAGGCGGCCAACTTCCACGAGAGCACCACGGTCGAGATCATCTGGACGATCGTGCCCTTCGTCATCGTCATCGGCATGGCGCTGCCGGCCACCAAGGTCGTCGTGGCGATGAAGGACACGAGTGCCGCCGACCTGACCATCAAGGCGACCGGCAGCCAGTGGAAGTGGGGCTACGACTACCTGAAGGGCGAGGGCGAGGGCATCAACTTCATCTCGTCGCTCGACCTGGCGCAGCGCCAGCAATCCGATACCGGCCACCCGACGCCGGTCGACGACTACCTGCTGAAGGTCGACAACCCGCTGGTCGTGCCGGTCGACAAGAAGGTCCGCATCATCACCACTGCGAGCGACGTCATCCATTCCTGGGGCGTGCCGTCGTTCGGCGTCAAGCAGGACGCGATCCCCGGCTTCGTTCGCGACACCTGGTTTCGTGCCAACAAGGTTGGTGAGTACCACGGCCAGTGCGTCGAGCTGTGCGGCAAGGAGCATGCGTTCATGCCGATCACCGTGGTCGTGCTCTCGGCAGCCGACTACAGCAAGTGGGCCGACGGCAAGAAGAAGGACATGATGGCCGCGGCCGACGACCCGGCCAAGGTCTGGACGCTCGCCGACCTGAGTGCCCGTGGCGAGAAGGTCTACGCCAGCAATTGCGTGGTCTGCCACCAGGCCAACGGCAAGGGCGGCGGCCCGATCAAGCCGCTCGACGGCTCGCCGGTGGTGCTGAGCGCCGACCGGGGGGCCCAGGTCCATGTGCTGCTGGAGGGCAGAGCGAACGGCGCGATGCCGTCGTGGAAGCAGCTCTCGGACACGGAGATTGCCGCGGTCATCACCTACACCAAGAACAACTGGTCGAACAAGACCGGGCAGATCGTCCAGCCGGCGGAAGTCGCGGGGGTCCGGGTCGGCAAGGAGCCGACACCGGCAACGACGGCCGACGCGACCGTGCCGGCAGGTGCCGCTCCGGCGGCCACCGCCCGGGCGACGACCGGTGATACCCGGCTTGCCCTCGCGAACGGCGGGGAACGTCGTTCCGTCGCTACCCCCCCGGACCGCATCCCGTCTGTCCACTCCGTCCGTACCGATACCGCCGCAGCCGCAGGAGCCGCCCGATGAGCGCAGTCATACACCCCCACGGCCATGGCGGCGGCGTCGCCGACCATGCCCACGGTCAACCCCATGACGAGGCGCACGACCATCCGCACGGCTGGCGCCGCTGGGTGTTCGCCACCAACCACAAGGACATCGGCACCCTCTACCTGCTGTTCTCCTTCACGATGTTCATGGTCGGCGGCGTCCTGGCGCTGGCGATCCGCACCGAACTCTTCCAGCCCGGCCTGCAGTTCTTCAACCCGCAGATGTTCAACCAGTTCACCACGATGCACGGGCTCATCATGGTGTTCGGCGCCATCATGCCGGCCTTCGTCGG
>CAXTDH010000246.1:0-5416 GCA_964242405.1 uncultured Rhizobacter sp.
CGACCACGGTGCCGGGCTTCATCGGCAACACCCCGAGCGAGGTGCCGCACAGGATCACGTCGCCGGGCTCCAGCGTCATGTCGAACGACAGCCGCGAGACGAGTTCGTGCGGCGCGAAGAACATGTCCGAGAGGGCGAAGTTCTGCCGCTCGCGACCGCCGACCCGGGTGCGCAACGTCGCGCCGGCTGCGTCGAATGCGGTCTCGATGACCGGGCCGAATGGGCAGAAGCCGTCGAAGCTCTTGGCCCGCCCCCACTGCGGAAATGTCGGGTCGCGTTGCAGCAATTCCATCGCGGTGACGTCGTTCGCGCAGGCATAGCCGAAGATGTGGCGGGCTGCGTCCTGGGGCGCGACACCCCGGGCGCGGCGGCCGATCACCACGGCCAGCTCGCCTTCGTAGGCGACGCGCCCGTCATAGCCGAGCGGCTGGGGAACAGCCGCGCCGTGCCCGATCACGCTGCCAGGTGACTTGAGGAACCAGAGCGGCTCGGAAGGCGCTGCCCAGCCGTTCTTCTCGGCCGCGGCGCGGAAGTTGTTCCACAAGCCGATGACCTTGCCGGGCCGACAAGGCGCCCGCCATTCGAGGCCCTCGAGGGCCAGCCGCTCGCCGGTGGCCTGCGCCGCCCCGAACATATCGCCGCTGTGCACGGCAACCGACCGGTGGTCGCTCACGCCGTCGGCCGCGTCTTCCAGCACACCGAATCCTTCCACGCCGGCACTGCGAAAGCGCATCCATCTCATCGCATATTCCTTCGTCGGAACTCAGAACGCCCATCGTTATCGTTCTTACAACCATGACGATCTCAATGGTAAAATTTTCCGATTGAGAGAATCCGGTTGGCTTTTCATCCATCCCTGCTGGATTCTGATGCAGAGGCTCCGGAGAGTCGACCGCTTATGAAGTTGCTGTTCGAAGCGGGGATGCCGACGCCGATGCTCGCAGGTGCCGACGAGCCGGTTCTCGTGTCGCTTCGCCGGGCGACCCGAAACCGCCACACGACGCTCGAAGGCCTTATTCGTCTCTACCCGCCGTTGAGCCATCAGCGCTACCTCGATGCCTTGCGTGGCCTGGGGCTGTTCCATTCCAGTTGGGAGCCGAGAATCGACGCGGCGCTGGAACTGCCGCTGCGGCACTGGTTCGCAACGCGGTCACGACATCGCCTGCTTCAACGGGATCTGCGCCAGCTGCAGGTTGGGTCAGACGAAGATCGACGCACCGGGTCGGCGTGCGAACAAGCTGTGTCACGAATCGATCTCGCCGGTGCCGCCGCCACGTTCGGCTCTCTTTATGTGCTCGAAGGGTCGGCGCTGGGCGGCCAGGTGATTGCCCGGAGCGCCCGTGAAATGCTCGGCCTGGGCCCCGACAACGGTGCGGCCTACTTCAACGGCCATGACGCGCACACGGCGGCCCGCTGGGCGGAGTTCCGACTACTCCTGGAAGCGCAGGTGGGGCCGAGCCGGGCGGCGTGCCAGCAGGCCTGCGACGCCGCTTGCACTACCTTCGATGCCTTGATCGCCACGTTCACCAGCCTGCGCGCAGGCGACGACCGTTCCTCCTGATCGCTCAGAACTGCAAGGATCGACGATGAATGCCGACACGCCTGAAATGGTGGCAGACCTGGCGCTGGCTGATTGCGCCTCGGAGCCGATCCGCATTCCCGGGGCGATCCAGCCGCACGGCCATCTGCTCGCGTTCGAGACCCGAACGCTGGTCGTCCAGCACGCCAGCGCGAACGTGGCGACCCTGGTCGGGCGCGATCTGGGCGAAATCCTCGGCCGCCCGCTGACCGACTGGCTGGATGCTGTCGACGCGACGACGGTGCTGGCCGCGCTCGAAGTGGACGAGCTGCCCGACAGCGACGCGCCCGTCGTGCTCAACCTGAGGGGGCAGCCCTTCGAGGGAACGCTGCACCGAAACAGCGGGCTCTCGATCCTGGAGCTCGAGCCCTGCGCCGCGCCGGCCGTGGAGAGCGTGCCCGTCCTGGCCCGAGTGCTGCGTCGTTTGCAGGATGCAGCCGGCCTGACAGCGCTGCTCGAGGCCAGCGTGCGTGAGGTGCGCCAGCTGACCGGTTGCGACCGCGTCGTCGTCTACGCGTTCAGTCCGGACGGCCATGGCAGTGTCCTGGCCGAGGCCCGGGCCGACGACATGACGCCTTACCTGGGGCTGCACTTCCCGGCCTCCGACATTCCGGCTCAGGCCCGCGAGCTCTACAAGCAGAACTGGCTGCGCATGATCCCGGATGTCGATTACGAGCCGGTACCGATCCTCGGCCTGCAGACGGCGGTCGCCGAAGCGCCGCTCGACCTGACTTTCGCCCTGCTGCGCAGCGTCTCGCCCGTCCACCGCGAGTACATGCGCCACATGGACACCGCTTCTTCCATGAGCATCTCGTTGATGCGCGATGGCGAGCTCTGGGGGCTCATCAGCTGCGGGCACCGCAAGCCCCGGCATCTGAGCCGGGATGTGCGAAGCGCCTGCCTGTCGATCGGCCGGCTGCTCTCGTTGCAGATCTCGGCGCTCGAAGGCGTGCGCGAATCGAAGCTGATCCACGCCAACCAGCGGTTGCTGGCTCCCCTCGTGGAGGCCATGCAGCATTCGACGCCGGGCGTGCTGCAAGGCCTGGCGGCAGCACCCGAAGCCTTGCTGGCGCTGACGGCTGCGATGGGGGCGGCGGTGGTCATCGGCGATCAGATCACGTTGATCGGTCACTGCCCGACCCAAGCGCAGGTCGTCGAGCTGTCGAAGTGGGCCTTCGAGCACGCGGCTCTGGCCGGCATCTTTTGCGCGGCCGACTTGCCCTTCGGATACCCGCCGGCCGAGGCGTTCGCGCAGACGGCCTCCGGCATCCTGGCCATCACCCTGCCCAAGCCCGGCAACAGCATGGTGCTGTGGTTCAGGCCGGAAGCGGCGCACATCGTCACCTGGGCCGGCGATCCGAACAAGACACCCAGCCTCGACAAGGCCACCGGAACCCTGCGCCTGAGCCCGCGCCACTCCTTCGAGGCCTGGAAGACGCTGCTCCACCATCGCTCGGAGGATTGGGGCATGCACCAGCTCGACGCCGCACGCGAGCTCAGGCGGTCGGCGGTCGAGATCGACCTCGCCGCGCAGGTCGTGCGGGAGCGGGAAGCCGTCGCCGCCCGCGACGAGCTCATGGCGGTCGTCTCCCATGACCTGCGCAGCCCGATGTCGGTCGTGGTGCTGCAGGCGCTGGTCCTGAACCGCACGCTCGCGACCGAGACGAGCGCGGCCTCGCGCCGGATGCTGGCCGCCGTGCAGTCGATCCAGCATGCAACCGGTCGGATGACCAGCATGCTCACCGACCTGCTCGACACGGCCGCGATGAAAGAGGGGCGCTACAGCGTCGAGATGATGCCGGTCGAGGTCGAGTCGCTGTTCGAGGACGCTCGGGCGTTGTTGACGCCGATCGCCGAGGCGAAGCATGTCGCGCTGACGTTCGACGGTGAACCGGGGCTGCTCGTCGATGCCGACAGCGAACGGATCTACCAGGTCATCGCGAATCTGGTCGGCAATGCCCTCAAGTTCACGGATGAGGGCGGTCAGGTTCGGGTGTCCGCTCGCCGTTACCCGGATCAACAGGGGCGACTCGCCCGGTTCGTGATCGCCGACACCGGTTGCGGCATGCGGCCCGATCAGTTGACGCACATCTTCGAGCGCTACTGGAAGGCACGCGAATCCAGCCGCGCCGGGACGGGCCTCGGGCTGTACATCGCCAAGGGCATCGTCCAGGCCCACGGCGGCACGATATCGGCGCAAAGCACGCTCGGCGTGGGCAGTGCGTTCGAGTTCACCCTGGCTGCCGTCCAGCCGGGTGGCGGCGGGATCGCCACTTCTGCCACGGGAAACAACTGACCGTCAATCCGTCGGCAGCCGCTCGGCCTGCCCGAGCACCAGCGAAGCCGGCACGCGCACCGGCATGTCGAGCAGCATCTGCGCCATGCCCTTGCCGAGCGGGTCCATGCGCATCGACGACGGGCCACCGCCGGCGAGCGCTTCGTGCAGCACCAGGTTCATCGCCTGGATGCCCGGCAGATGGAAGCGCTCGACTCGGCCTGTCATCAGATGGGCGAAGTAGCTTTTGACCACCTCCGGCGTCAGCCGCGCCCAGAGCAGGGGCAACCATTCGGGCCGCCGGGCGATGACGCCGATGTTCGACAGGTCACCCTTGTCGCCGCTGCGCGCCCAGGCCAGGTCGATCAACCGCACGTCCTGCATCGGCTCACCGTCGCCGTCGCCGTCGGCCCAAGGTTCGGGCGGCGGCACTGCCGCCGCACTGTCGGCAGGTGGCAGCGTCGGAAGCCGCACCGGATGGCGTTCGCCTTGCCACACGACGCTGGCCGGCACCTTTGCCTTCTCGAGCGTGAAGGCGATCGCCACGACGAGCGGCGAAACCGCTGGCCGCCCTCCCCCGGGGCTCGTCGTTCCAGGTGCCCAGGACGTGCCGGCCGGTGCGATCTCACGGGCGAACATCGCCAGCGCCTCCGTGTCCGGATGGTTCGCCACCACCCGCATCGTCACCTCGCGGACTTGCCGCGTCCGGGCAAGGGGGCCGTAGAGCGACTCCGACCCGATCACCTCGACATGGGTCGACGTGAACGGCGGCCGACCGCTGCGCCGCAGGATGTCGCCGGTGCGCTCCAGGACCGCCTCGGCGGTTCGACGCGCCTTCTTCTCGGCGTCGATGCCGATGATCACCATGCTGCCGGCGCAGCGGAAACCCTCGAGCCGCGTCGCCGAGACCTTGTAGGTAGCCGGCGGCGGGCGCCCCTTCGCCGGGCCGACCCGGACGCGGTTCTCGCCTTGCTGCTCGATGACGACGCCGCGAAAGTCGCAGGTCACGTCGGGCAGCAGATAGGACGCCGGGTCGCCGATTTCGTAGAGCAGCTGCTCGGCCACGGCCGCGCGGATCACCTTGCCGCCGGTGCCCTCGGGCTTGGTCACGACGAAGCTGCCGTCGGCGCGGCATTCGACGACCGGATAGCCGATGTGCGCCCAGTCGGGGATGCTCTCCCAATCGGTGTGCAGGCCGCCGGTCGCCTGGCAACCGCATTCGATGATGTGGCCGGCGAGGCTGCCCGAGGCGAGCCGGTCGAAGTCGTCGACCGCCCAGCCGAATTCATGCATCAGCGGCCCGAGCGTGACGGCGCTGTCGACGCAGCGGCCGGTGATGACCACCTCGGCGCCGGCGGCCAACGCAGCGGCGATCGGTAGCGCGCCCAGGTAGGCATTGGCGCTCAGCACCTTGTCGGGCAAGGGCTCGCCGGTGTCCATGTCGCGCCGGCCCTGCGCTCGCAATGCCGGCATCTGGTCGCTGACGTCGTCGCCCTCGACGACCGCGATGCGCAGCTCGATGCCCTGGGCCTGCGCCATCGCTTGCAACGCCTCGGCACAGC
>CAXTDH010000247.1:0-5400 GCA_964242405.1 uncultured Rhizobacter sp.
ACCTGTTCGACGGCATGGTCATCATCGACGCCGCACACCGTTTCGTCTACGACACCGAGCGCGCATCGGGCCGGGTGGGCACCGTCGCGACCGAACGTCCCTACATCAAGCGAGTGCTGGCCGGTGCGGCATCGACGATGTCCTCGCCCCTGAAAGCGGGCGTTGCGAGAAAGGTGCTGCTGGTGGTGATCGCTGCTCCGCTGCACGGCGCCAACGGCGAGATCACAGGCGCGTTGATGGGGTCGATCGACCTGCTCCGGCCGAATTTCCTGGGCAGCCTCGCGCAAGCTCACATCGGCAAGGCGGGCCGCTACACGCTGATCGAAAAATCCGATCCGCCGGTCGTCGTCGTTCACAACGACCCGAGCCGGATCCTGGCGCGTCTGGACCCTTCGCGCGATCCCAACATGGCGCGGGCGCTGGCCGGTTTCGAGGGCACGGTCGAAGGCCGCGCGGGCGGCATCGAAGCGTTGCGCACGTCGGTCTCGCTTCGTGCCGCCCCTTGGTTGCTCGTTGCCGTGTACCCGACTGCGGAAGCGTTCGCCGACCTGCGCGTGCGGCAGCGCGACATTCTCTGGTTGGCCAGCGGCTTGTGCCTGCTGGCGTCGCTGGCGGCCTGGCTGGTTGCGGGCTGGATGTTGCGGCCGCTGAAACGGCTGCAGACGCTGATGGCGCAGCAGGGGTCGGAGCGTGGCGCTCTGATTTCCGACAGCGGCTTCGGCAGCGCGGAACTGGCCACGCTCGTGTCAGCTTACAACGCTCAAACGGTCCGTCGGCGCGAGTTCGAAGACCGGCTGAAGGCCAGCGAGCGGCACATGCGGGACATCACCGACGCTATTCCGGCCGAAATCGCGCACATCGACCTGGACGGCCGCTACACCTTCGCCAACGTTCGTACCGAAGCCGTCTTCGGCCGGCCCGCGGGCGGGCTGTTGGGCCTGGCGCTGAGGGAGGTGCACGGGCCCGCAGCCTTCGGCGAGATCGCGCCGCGGGTCGCCCGGGTGTTGGGCGGCGAGACGGTCAACTTCGAAGGCGTCCAGCCGATGCGAGGCGAGCTGCGCCATTACCAGGCCAGTTTCCACCCGGATCGCAACGATGAAGGCCGGGTCTGCGGCTACTACTCGATGCAATTCGACATCACGCCCTTGAAAGAGGCGCAGGCCCGGCAGGCGCGCGTCGAGGAGCAATTGCGTGCCATCACCGACAACCTGCCGGTGTTGATCTCCTATATCGATCGCGACCAGCGCTACCTCTTCCTCAACGCGACCTACAAGGCCTGGCTCGGCATCGACCCCGCCGAGACCATCGGGCGCACCGCACGCGAGGTGATGGGCGAGCACGACTACGCTGCCCGGCGCGAGTACATGGTGCGCTGCCTGGCGGGCGAACGTGTCAGCTTCGATATCAGCACCGAGATGCTGGCCGGCCATCTGAACCTGCACGTCGAGTACGTTCCCGACCGTGGCGAGGACGGCAGGGTCGCGGGTTTCTACACGATCACCAGCGATGTCAGCGCCTTGAAGAACGTCCAGCGCCTGCTCGCGCAGATGGTGCGCTCGGACAGCCTGACCGGCCTGCCCAACCGCTACCAGTTCAACGAAGCACTGCCGCTGGCGCTCGACCGCTGTGCACGGTCCGGGCTGGCGATGGCCGTCATGTTCCTCGACATCGACCACTTCAAGTCGATCAACGACAAGCTCGGGCATGCCGCGGGCGACGCCGTGCTGCAGGAGTTCGCGGCCCGTTTGCAGCGCAGCGTGCGCAGCACCGACCTGGCCGCCCGGCTCGGCGGCGATGAATTCGTCGTCGTCCTCGAAGGGCTGCACAGCGACGCCGAAGCGCAGCAGGTGGCGCGCAACATCCTGGCCGACGTCGACCGGCCGTTCGGCCTCCAGGGACGGCCGCTGACCATCACGACCAGCGTCGGCATCGCCTACCAGGCCGTCGCCGGCACCACCGCGCCGGAGCTGCTGGCGAGGGCCGACGCCGCGCTGTACCAGGCCAAGGCGGCAGGGCGCAACACCTACCGGCTCGCCGCTGCCTGACGCCACCCGTTCGGAGCCGATCGCCGGTGCGGCGCCACCGGGATCTGCTCAAGTCGCCCCTCCAGCTGCCGAAATCAGACGAGCCACCGGCCCGTGCCTGACAAAGTGGCTGGACGACGACATTCATGGCCATCCTCACTCCGTACTCCAATCTCGTCGCCCTGGTCGTGGACGACATGTCGACCCAGCAGACCACGCTGCGCGGCCAGCTCGGCATGCTCGGCATCGGCAAGGTCGACGTGGCGTCGAACGCCGACGAGGCGGTGCGGCTGGTGCGCAGCAAGCCCTACGGCCTGATCCTGTGCGATTACCAGCTCAACCACAAGACCGATGGCCAGCAGCTCTTCGAGTACCTGCGCGACAACGACCTGCTGCCGGCGGAGTGCCTCTACTTCATGGTGACGGCCGAAAACGGCTATGCGTCGGTCGTCTCGGCCACGGAGCACAAGCCCGACTGCTACCTGCTCAAACCGATCACCGCCGGCGATATCGAGGACCGGCTCAAGATGCTTCTCGAGCGACGCCAGGCCCTGCTGCCGGTCAATGAACGGGTGTCCAGACAGGATTTCACCGGCGCGCTGCGCGAATGCGAGAAGGTGTTGGCCCGGAAGGACCGCTGGGCCATGCCGGTGCTGCAGATCAAGGGCCAGTCGCTGCTGCAACTCGGCCGGCCCGACGACGCGCTCGCCGTCTACAGTGCCGTGCTGGCGCAAAAACCGGGGCTCATCTGGGCCCAGCTCGGCATGGCGCGCGCCCACAAGGCCGCGAACCGCTTCGAGGAAGCCAAGGCAATGGCGCGGGAGATCATCGAGTCGAGGGGCGGCGCGGCCAACGTCGACGCCTACGATGTCGTCGCCCAGTCGCTCGAGGCCCAGGGGGACACCCAGGGCGCGCTCTGGGCCCTGAAAGACGCCGCGGCCGCGGTGCCGTCGGTGCGGCGCACGCGCCTGGTCGGCGAAAGTGCCTACCGCAACGGCGACCTCGACACCGCCAAGGAATGCCTGGCCAAGGTCTGTGCCGCGACCAAGGGCTCGATGGCGGCCCAGCCGCAGGACACCCTGACCCTGTCGCAGGCGCTCGTCGACCTCGACCAGCCGGCGCAGGCACTGGCGCTGCTGACCGAGAACGCCGCCGCGACCCGCGGCAATCCGAAGCTCGAAGGCGTGGCCCAGGCGATCCGAGCCCAGGGCCTGGCGAAGACCGGTGACGCGGCCGGTGCCGCCGTGGCCGCCGGCAAGGCCCGGGAGGCGATGCGCAGCGTGCGGGCCGATTTCGGGACGATCGCCGTTGCCAAGGCCGAGATCATGACCGGCCGCATCGACGACGGCCTGAAGCTGTTGCAGCAGGCCGTCAGCGCCGACCACGAGAATCCGCGCGTCAAGCAGTTGGTGCAGAACGCACTGCGCGACACCGGCCGGGAGGACATGCTCGACCTGGTGGTCGGCGCCGCCGGTGCCGCCATCACCGCCCGGATCACCGACGCGAAGCGCCTGTTTCGCGACAGCCGGATCGACGAGGCGCTGAAGACGATCGAGACGGCGGTCGCGGAATTTCCGGAAAACACCACCGTGCTGCTGCAGGCGGCGCAAATGAACTGCATGTCGCTGCGGCTGAAGAAGGAAGTCGACGCGACCATGGTCGAGCGCGTTCGCCTCTACCTCGGCCGGCTCGACCGCTTGATGCCCTACAACGACCGGGTGTCGCAGATGAACCGCTACTACCGCGACACCATTGCCAGCCTCTCCTTGCCGACACCGGTGTCGGCCTGAACAGGCGATGTTCGATGAGCGACGTTCGATAGCCCACGGCCGAGATGCGCCCTGAACTCGCGGCGCTGGTCGTCCATGACCTCAAGAATGCGCTCGGCTTGCTGGAGTCGCGGCTCGGGGCGCTGGTCGAGCGGCCGGAGCCTGCGGCGGCCATGGAAGCGCAGCGGCTCTGTGCCGACATGCGCAGCCGCTTCGTCACCTTCCTGACGCTCTACGCCCACGACGGCCGGATGACGGCGCATTGCGAAGACGAATCGCCCCGGGCGTTCCTCGACGGCTTGGTCGCTCGAATCCCGAGGCCTGCCGGGGCGGTGCCGCTCACGCTGGGCGCCTGCGAATTCGCGCCGGCGTGCTGGTATTTCGACTTCCGGCTCGTCCGGCTGGCGATCGAGGCCGCGCTGCACAACGCCTGGCGTTTCGCCCGGTCAGCGGTGCGGCTCGACGCCCGGGCGGAGAACGGCTGGCTGGTGCTGTCGGTCGACGACGACGGGCCGGGGTTGGGCGCGGCCGACCCGCTCGCCGACATCGGCGGCTCGACCGGCCTGGGCACCGAACTCTGCAGGGCCGTCGCCCGGGCCCATGCGGATGCCCAGTCTCGTGCCCGCACGACGGGCGAAGGCGGCGAAGACCGCGACGCTGGCGGCGTCAGGCTCTTCGACCGGCCGGAAGGCGGCGCGCGCTTCGAGCTCTGGCTGGCGTGACCGGCGCAGGCGGGCCGAGAGCGTGCCGCCTCGCCGGCATTACATCCGGCTGCGCCGCGGCGGGGAGGCGGTGACGTCGTCATCGTCGCCGTCACGGCCGTCGTCGTAGTCGTAGTCGTCTTCCTCGCCTTCGGGCAGGTGGATCAGGCCGGTGGTGTAGTTGTATTCGAACACCTCGCCGTGCCGGCCCCATTCGATCGCCGTCTGCAGCACCCGTTCGGCTTCCTCGGCGTTCAGCGTTTCGCTCAAGAGGCGCAGGAAAGGCTCTTCCGGCAACTCGCCCGACGCCTCCTGCTCGAGGCTGTGGCGGATGTGCGCGGCCAACGGCACGTGCATCAGCAGCTGCTGGCCGAAGAGCTGTTGGCGCAGCGCGTGTTCACCCTCCACGTAGCGGCGGCCGAGCGGCGTCAGGTGCAGGTCGCCGTCGGCGATCTGCGCCAGGCCGAGCAGCGAGACGGCCTGTGCCAGCGGCAGCAATTCGTCGTCGGTGAGCTCGGTTTCCTCGGCGAGCTGCGGCAGGTCGGCCCGGCCGTTGAACGGTTCGCCTTCGAGCAGGTCGAGCAAGCCCTCCATGCGGCCGATGTCGGCCTCCGGCAGCCGGTCGGCGAGCTGCAGGGCGGCGGGCTCCGCCGTTGCGCCTTCTTCAGTAGTGTGACCGGCGCGGCCGCTGCCGGCGGTCATGAGCGCATAGACCTCGTCGATCAGCTGGCGCACCTCCGGCGACTCGGGGTTGCGCGGCCGCGCCAACTGCACCGCCAGCTGGAAGCGGACGCGCCCCGGGTCGCTGGCGAAGATCAGCACCCGGTCGGCCATCAGCACCGCTTCCTCGATGTTGTGCGAGACGACCAGGATCGCCTTGGTCGGCATCGCCTTGCGGCTCCAGAG
>CAXTDH010000248.1:0-5395 GCA_964242405.1 uncultured Rhizobacter sp.
ATCTTCAGCAGGCCGGCGACGTCGATCGACTGCTTGCCGTTCTTCTCCGCCGACAGCACGCGCAGCACCATCATCTCCAGCGCAATGACGTCAACCTCGAGCTTGGCGATCTCGTCGCGGAAGCGCCGCTCCTGGTAGACGCCTTCGGCCTTGGCGATCCGCTTCATCCGCTCCAGCTCGCGCTTGGCACGGTTGACGTCGGCGATGTTGGTCCGCTCGTGGGCGAGCAGGTGCTTGGCGTACGTCCAGCCCTTGTTCTCCTCGCCGACCAGCTGGTCGGCGGGCACCTCGACGTTGTCGAACCACACCTCGTTGACTTCGTGGGCGCCGTCCATGGTGATGATCGGCCGCACCGTGACGCCGGGGCTCTTCATGTCGATGAGCAGGAAGCTGATGCCCGTCTGCGGCTTGCCCTCGTTGCTGGTGCGCACCAGGCAGAAGATCCAGTCACCGTGCTGGCCGAGGGTCGTCCAGGTTTTCTGGCCGTTGACGATGTAGAAGTCGCCCTTGCGATCGGCTTTGCACTTGACCGACGCCAGATCCGAGCCCGAGCCCGGTTCGCTGTAGCCCTGGCTCCACCATACTTCGCCGCTCATGATGCCGGGCAGGAAGCGCTGCTGTTGGGCGGGGGTACCGAAGGCCATGATCACCGGCGCCACCATCACCGGGCCGAACGGCACCACCCGCGGGGCGCCGGCGAGCGCCGTCTCCTCTTCGAACAGGTGCTTCTGGATCGCATTCCAGCCGGGGCCGCCGAATTCTTTCGGCCACGCCCAGCCGTGCCAGCCGTTCTTGCCCAGGATCTTGGCCCAGCGCTGGTGCTCCTCTTTCGTCAGGTGGACCGCGTTGTGCACCTTGTCGCTGATCTCGGTCGGCAGGTTCTGCGCCACCCACTCCCGGATGTGTTCGCGAAACGCCTGCTCTTCAGGGGTGAAGTTGAGGTCCATGTCTGCTTGTCTCCTGCATGTGGCCTCGGCGGGCCGCCCATCCAACACGGACGGTGAGGCGCAGTGCGGCCGTCACCGTCTTCGAAGGGAGGTTTTTAACATGCGCCGGCCCGATCCGGGGGCGGCGGGCCGATCGATCGGTCGGTCAGCGACTGTGGGCCCAGGTCGTTCCTTCCCAGTGCGCCGGGTCGGGAACAGCCGGCGCTCGGTCGCGCTGCGACTGACGGCGGGTCGGGATCACAGGCGCGGCGAGGCGCGGCGCGCCTGCTTTGCCGCCGCGGTCGACTTCGGCCAGGTAGCTGGCGACGGCGTCGAGCGCCCGGCCCCGGGAGGACGAGCCTTCCAGCAGGTGACCGAGCCCGGCATGACGGCCGATGGAGATCCGCTCGCTGAGGTGCCCGGTGGCCTTGAGGTGCACGGTGCCCTTATTTGGTTCGTCGGAGCCTTTGGCCGATCGGACGGCCCGGCCGCGACGACGGTCGAGGTGGTGCAAACCCGAATCATCGGTCGAGTAGACCAGCAGCACCGGTGGCGCGGTCGCGCCGGCCAGCCGTTGCAGCCAGCGGCCGGTCTCGAGTGCGAGCGGCAGGCGGCGCTCGATCCGTTCGATCGATCGGGCCAGCGGTGGCGCGCGCCTCAGGAGCGACAGCGCCTTGGCGACAGGGTGCCCGGGTTGCAGGACGAGATCCGCAGGGCGATAGTCCGGTTGGCGGTACAGCGCGACGTTGATGCCGACGATGCCGGATACGCCCGGCAACGGCCCGGCCTGAAGCATCGACCAGCCGCCGGCGCAAAAGCCCACCATCGAGACGGCCTCGTGGCCGGCACGCATCAGCCAGGCGACGGCCTCGGCCACGTCGTCGCGGTTGCGCGTCGCATACAGCTCGCCGCCCGAGCCGTCGGCGCGGCGGCCGCTGCTCGAGAATCCGGCGAAATCGAAGCGCAGCGAGGTCTTGCCCAGAGCCGCCTCGGTGCGCGCCATGGACGGGAATATCCGACCGGGGCCGACCAGTGTCGCGAGCAGCCGCGCCGAGCCGTTCGCCTGTCGTTGCATCGGCTCGCTGACGACCCCACTCAACCCGGTCCGGCCGATGCGCACGGCCCGCTCGCGGACTCCCAAGCCGTCGCATGCCAAGCTGATTTCCTTCAGCAGGGCAGGCCGGAGACGCCGCGTGGGCGGCCCGCTCGCGACCATCGGGTCGTGCCGACGACACCAGTCGACGACCGTGCGGATGTCGGCCTTCGGAAGGACAGGCACGTCGTCCGGTTGGAACAGCCAACGCTGCAGCAGCGCCGCTTGTCGGTGCTCGAAGTGGCTGGGAAGGGCGGCCGTGCCGGCGGCGGGCGACGCCGGGATGCCCACCGCCTCAACCGGCTCCACATCGTCGAGCACCAGCGTCGGCAGCTGCCAGGCGGCCGGATCGAAATCGCGCGCCGCCAGACAGGTCAACACCGTCTTCGGAATGTCGTGCCCGGCCACCGACAGGCTGCCCGATGTGTCGCTGCGCGGCTTGTCGCTGGTATCGCCGGTGGTGGCGGCCGCTGCCGAGGCACGCAACATCTTCAGTTCGCGAACATGGCGCCGGCCGGACAGCACCGGCGCCCAGGCGACGAAGCCGGCCACGCCCTCGCCCTTCAACGCGTCTTGCGCAAGCAGGGCGCCGACCCGTACGCCGACGACGATGACCGCCTCGCAACCGCCCGCGCGCAGGTGGCCGACCGCGGAGCGGATGTCCTGCCGCCAGCGTTCGCCGATGTCGGCGGCATCGAGCCGGCCGCTGCTCTGCGCCGTGCCGTGCAAGTCGATCAGCAGGGTGCCGAAGCCGGCGCCGGCGAGCGAACGCGCGAGCGCGGCCAAGCCCTCGGCCATCGTCCGCTCCTCGTGGGCGATGCCGGGGACGATCAACACGGCGGTGCGCCGGGTGCCCTTGGCGGCCGCGCGGTACCAGGTGGCGCCGACGAAGCCGGGCCCGGACGGCAGCCAGCCGCACTCGACGCCTGTCGTGGCGCCATCGCTTTTCAACCTGCGACTCCAGGGAAACGAGAGCTTGTTCATGCCGTCCGGACCTGTACGTTGACTCGGGAGTTCAGCGCCTGGACGTTGCCCAGGCTCCGGCTTTTGCCGTGATCGGTGATGCCCTCGGGCACCATGCGCACGCGGCGACGGCCGCACGGTGGCAGGTGGAAGTGGTCGTCCGCAGCGACGAAGCCCGGCACGTCGATCTGCACCGATTGCGCGAAATCACGCGTCTCGACCGTCAGCCAGGCGCTGTCGTCGTCGTCGCCGGCCGGCGGCTCGAAGGTCGCACGCAGACCGATCTCGCCGCCCTGCGCCGACGGCAGCCCCTCCGGGAAGTGCACGGCTTCACCGAGCACCGTGCCTGCGGCGTCGAAGAGCGTCGCGACCACCAGCGCGTGCTCGCAAGGGCCGAAGCGATACGCCTGCGAGAGGTCGACGAAGCCGTCGAACCAAGCCGCGGCCGCCCAGGCCTGGGCAGCATGAGCGCCGATGTGCAGGGCTCGCGAGCCGTGCTGCAGCCGCAGGCCGTCGTGTCGGTAGGCCGCCAGTTCGACGCTGACGGCGAGCGGCACGCCCGGGTCGTTGACGACGTGCACGGCCAGCCCGTTCAGACCTTCGTCGCTCAGGAAGACCGCGACCGGCGCGAGCGCCCGCTTGACCACCTGGAAGGCGGCTTTCGGCGTGCCGCGCTCGTCCAGCAGGCCCCAGCCGGCACCTGCCCAGAAGTCGCGCAGGAGCCAGACGAGGGCGCCGCGGCAGGTCGAGCCGGCAAGGCGCCATTCGGCGAAGCTGGCTGCCATCGCCTCGGCGCTGGCGAGGCGGCCGAGCGCCAGGTAGCGGGCCGGGTCGCGGCTGCGGAGTGCGACCGGGTCGACGCCGAAGAGGCGCTGCAGGTAGTGGTCGCGCACGTCGTCGAAATCCCAGCCGGCGCCCAGGTCGCGCGGGCTGCGCGCCTTCCAGGAGGGGTGGTGCGCGACATCGCCCGAGCCGCCGGGTATGCGCTCGAGCGTCGCCGCCGGCGGGATGTTGGCAAAGGCGAGGCACTCGGTCGCGAAGCGGAGCGCCGACCGGCGGGCGTCGTCCAGCGGCCGCAGGTAGGCACCGACGCCGTAGTAGGAGCTGGTGCCGACGCCCGGCTGCTGGGGCAGGGCGCCGCCGTGCGAACTCGACGGCCAGTAGTGCACGCCCGGGCAGCCGGCCCGCACCTGTTCGGCGAGGTCTCGTGCGAAGAGCGGCTGCGACCACTGCTCGCGCGGCGCGCCCCACATCGCCGCCTGTTGCTCGGCCTCGCTGTTGCCGCAGATCACCGCGAGGGACGCCCGGGCCTGCCAGTCGACCAGTTGCTGCGCCACCTCTTCCCGGACTGTCGCCGCGAAGCCCGGGTCGTCGCCGGGATAGTCCATGTTGGCGAACATCAAGTCCTGCCAGACGAGGATGCCGAGGGCGTCGCAGGCATCGAAGAAGGCGGCGTCCTCGGTGACCAGGGCACCGCTGATGCGCAGCATGTTCATGCCGGCGTCGCGCACCTGCACGAGCGCGGCGCGGGTGGCCGCCGGGGTGGCGCGCAAGGTCACGATGTCGAGGGGTGTCCAGCAGGCGCCGCGGCAGAAGATGCGGACGCCGTCGATGCGGATGCCGAAGTCGCCGTCGTCGGTGTCGACCACGAGCGTCCGGAAGCCGAGCGGGTGCAGGGGCACGGTCACCGGGTCGGCCCTGTGGGGCATCCGGATCTCGACATGCGCCGCATAGAGTGCCGGGTCGCCGTGGGTGTGCGCCCACCAGCGGACGACATTCGGGATTTCGAGCAGGCCGGTGAACGAGTCTGTCGCGCCGGACCTGCCTGGCCCGCATGCCAGCGGCTGGCGAAATTGCTGCCCGTCGCGCTCGAGCACCAGCTGCACCGCGGCAATCGATGCAGCGCGGTTGCCGGGCGGCGCGGCGATCGAGCCAGCGTGATCGGCGAGCGGCGCGAGGTCGATGGCGATCCGCACCTGTCCGGTCGAGCCGGTCAGTACGCTCTGCAGCTGCAGCCGCTCGACCCGGACCTGCTCCCGGTACAGCCACTCGATGCCGCGCCACGGGCCCACCGGTGCGGCCGGCGGCGACCAGCCCGGCGTGCGCCCTAGCAGCGTCTGCCGGGCCCAGCGCAATTGCTGGTTCTCGACCATCGGCGCCCGCCAGCGCGGCCGCGGCCGACGGCTGCCGGCAAGCCAATGGTCGAGCGACGCGAAGCGCATCAGCAACTGGTTGCCCGAGGCGCGAAAGGCCTTCAGCGTGCAGGTGTGGCGGGTGTGCATGTCGGCGCTCTCGAGCAGCGGTTCGTCGTTGAACCAGACCTGGCAGAGCCCGGCCAGGCCGGCGAACTCGAGCTCGCGGCTGTCACCCGCGTGAGTGGCCGGCGGGGCCTCGAAACTGGCGCGAAACCACC
>CAXTDH010000249.1:0-5386 GCA_964242405.1 uncultured Rhizobacter sp.
TGGCGGGGGGGGGGGGGGGGCGGGGGGGGGTGCGTGGGCGGGGGTGTTGATCGGTGGCCCGGGCTGGGTCGTCCCCGGCGTCTTGAAGATGCTCGGCGGGGCCTTGCTCGCCTATCTGGCGATCAGCCATTCGGTGCCGGTGGAGCGTGCCGTCGACCCGAACCAGATGTACCTGGCGGCCTACGAATACCTGTTTCCGCGCCAGAGCTGGGCGATCGCGGCGACGGCGCTGCTGGTGGTGGTGTCGCAGCTGAAGATCAACGTCACCAACGCCTACGCCGGTTCGCTCGCCTGGTCGAACTTCTTCGCCCGGTTGACACACAGCCACCCCGGGCGGGTGGTCTGGGTCGTCTTCAACACCTTGATCGCCTTGATGCTGATGGAACTCGACGTCTTCCAGGCGCTCGGCAAGGTGCTCGGGCTGTACTCGAACATCGCCATCGCCTGGATGATGGCGGTCGTCGCCGACCTGGTCGTCAACAAGCCGCTCGGGTGGTCGCCCAAGGGCATCGAGTTCAAGCGGGCGCACCTCTACGACATCAACCCGGTGGGCGTCGGCGCGATGGGGTTGGCGTCGCTGCTCTCGGCTGCCGCCTACCTGGGTGCGTTCGGTGCGACGGCGCAGGCGTTCTCGGCGGTGATCGCGATGGTGACGGCCTTTGTCGCCGCGCCGGCGATCGCCTGGATCACGAAGGGGCGCTACTACCTCGCGCGGACGGCGGAGACCCGGGGCGGCGCGCCTGCCGCGAAGGCGAGTCTCGCTGTCGCTTCGACCGAGGCACCGGCGAGGGCCTTCGGCATGGCCACCAGCACCGGTACCGCCACTGCCACCCGCCGCTGCACCGTCTGCGAACGCGAGTACGAGTCCGAGGACATGGCCTATTGCCCCGCCTACCTCGGCCACATCTGCTCGCTCTGCTGCTCGCTCGATGCGCGCTGCGCCGACATGTGCAAGCCGGCGGCGCGCTGGTCGGCGCAGTGGCAGGCCGTGGCGAGTGCGACGCTGCCCCGAGCCGTCTGGCGCAGGCTCGACACCGAACTCGGCCGCTTTCTGCTGCTGATGTCGCTCGTCGTTCCGGTGCTGGGCTTGCTGTTCTACGCCATCCATCGCCACCAATTGCAGCAACTGGCCAACGTGCGCGAAGGGCTGGGCGACGGCCTGCGCCTCGGCTTGGCGCGCGATCTGGCGCTCGGTCATCTGCAGGTCTTCGGCGGGCTGGTGGTGATCGTCGGCATCGTCGGCTGGTGGTTGGTGCTGACCCACAAGAGCCGGCAGGTCGCGCAGGAGGAAAGCAACCGGCAGACGCATGCGCTCAACGAGCAGGCGCAGGCGCTGCACCGCGAAATCGAATCCCATGCCCGCACCGACGAAGCCCTGCAGGACGCCAAGCACCAGGCCGAGCGCGCCCGGCATCTGGCGGACCAGGCGAACCAGGCGAAGACGCGCTACATCTCCTCGATCAGCCACGAGCTGCGAACGCCGCTCAACAGCATCGTCGGCTATGCCCAGCTGCTCGACGACGACGATTCGATCCCGCAGCACCGCAAGCAGGCGATCGGCGTCATCAAGCGCGGCGGCGACCATCTGCTCTCGCTGATCGAGGGCACGCTCGACATCGCCCGGATCGAGGCCGGCAAGCTGACGCTCGATGTCAAGCCGATGCGCTTCGCCGACGCGGTCGCCGAGATGGTGCGGCTGTTCGAGCTGCAGGCGGCGGCCAAGGGCATCGGCTTTCGCCACGAGTTCGTCGGCGGCTCGGGCCGGAACGGGCAGAAGGCGGGGGGCGGGGTGGCCGAGCTGAGTGGGGCGGCCGGGTCCGGCAGGGCGATCGGGTCCGGCGGGTCGGGCGGGGTTCTACCGGCGGTGGTCCGCAGCGACGAGAAGCGGCTGCGCCAGATCCTCATCAACCTGCTCGGCAATGCCGTCAAGTTCACGAGCGTCGGTGAGGTGCGGTTCCGGGTCGTGCATTCCCGGGAGATGGCGACCTTCGAAGTGGAGGACACCGGCCCCGGCATCGAGCCGGAGGAAACGCAGCGCATCTTCGAGCCCTTCGCCCGCGGCTCGGCGCTGGGCGCATCGGTCAGCGGCAGTGCCGGCCTGGGCCTCACCATCGCCAAGATGCTGACCGACCTGATGGGCGGTGAGATGACGGTCGAGAGCCGCCCGGCCTCGGCGGAAGGCCCGACCGGCACGCTGTTCCGGGTCCGGATGTTCCTGCCCGAGGTGCACGGTGCCGCGGTCGGGCCCGCCTTGCCCCGGCTCGCCCGTACCGGCTACCGAGGAGCCCGGCGCCGGGTGCTGGTGGTCGACAACGAAGCGGTCGACCGGGAACTGCTGGTCAACGTGCTGGCGCCGCTCGGCTTCGAGATGCGCCAGGCGGCGTCGGGGGTCGAGGCACTCGCCCTGCTGCGCGAGTACCGGCCCGACGCCATCCTCATGGACCTGGCGATGCCCGGGATCGACGGCTGGGAGACCATCCGCCGCCTGCGCCGCGACGGCCTGAGCGATGCGCCGATCGCCATCGTCTCCGCGAACGCCTTCGACAAGGGCCTGGACAACGATGTCGGCCTGACGACCGCCGATTTCGTGCTCAAGCCGGTCAGGATCGGTGAGTTGCTCGACTGGCTCGGGCGTTCGCTGGCGATCGACTGGGTCGAAGGCCAGGCGCCGACGATTGCCCCGCCTTCCGCCCAAGCCTCTCCGCCGCCGGCGGTGCTCGCGATGGTGTACCCGCCCGAGGCCCGGCTTCGGGCGTTGGAGGATGTGGTCAACTTGGGCTACTTTCGCGGCATCGTCAAGCTGCTCGATTCGATCGAGGCGGAAAGCCCCGAGTGCGCCGGCTTCGTCGCCCACCTGCGTGGCCTGGCGCGCCAGTTCCAGCTCGATGCGATGAGCGGCGTCATCAGGAGGGCACGAGATGCACGAATCGCCGGTTGACCGGGCCGAGGCGCGCGCCGGCGACGTGGTGCTGATCGTCGACGACGTGCCCGACAACCTCTCGCTGCTGCACGACGCACTCGACGACGCCGGCTACACCGTGCTGGTCGCGACGCATGGCGAGGCCGCCCTGCAGCGGGCCGCCCAGGCGCAGCCCGACATCATCCTGCTCGACGCGATGATGCCCGGCATCGACGGCTTCGAGGTCGCCCGGCGGCTGAAGGCGATGCCCGAGACGGCGCACATCCCGATCGTCTTCATGACCGGCCTGACCGAGACCGAGCACGTGGTCGCGGCCTTCCAGGCGGGCGGCGTCGACTATGTCACCAAGCCGATCCGGCCCAAGGAGGTGCTGGCGCGGATCGTCGCCCATATGCAGGGCGCGCGCCAGGCCCGGCAAACACGCAATGCGCTCGATGCCTTCGGCCACGCGACGATCGCCGTGCGCGCCAGCGACCTGCGGCTCGTCTGGCAGACGCCGCTCGCCCGCAGCCTCCTGCCGCAGTATTTCGACGACGCCTTGCCGGGGCAGCTGCCGGCGCAGCTGGTCGGCTGGTTGACGAGCCAGGTGCCGGCGACGACCGGGCAGCACGAACCGAAGCCGCTCGCCGTCGGTCGGGGTGCGCGGCAACTGATCGTGTCGCTGCAGGAGCGCACCAGCGACGACGACTGGCTGCTGGTGATGCGCGAGGTGTCGGACGCCGGCGTCGTCGAGGCGCTCGTCCAGTCGTTCAAGCTGACGATGCGCGAAGCGGAAGTGCTCTACTGGGTCGTCAAGGGCAAGACCAACCGCGACATCGGCGACATCCTCGGCTCCAGCCCGGCGACCGTCAAGAAGCACCTGGAGCGGGTCTATGTGAAGCTGGGTGTGGAAACGCGAACCGCCGCGGCGTCGGTCGCGATGGGCGCCGCGCGGTTCAAAATGGCGGCCGTCGGGGCGGGGGCCTGAATACCCTCGCCGCAGGCTTCACCACACGGCATGCCCCTCAACGTCGACCACCTTTTGCGAACCGCTGCCACGCTCGAGCAAGCGCTGCTTGCCATCGGCCGCACGCCGGCGGAGGATGCTGTGATGTTCGACCTGTTCCGCAACGCAGCGATCAAGAGCTTCGAGTTGTCGCTCGAGACGGCCGGAAAGTTGCTGCGCAAGGCGTTGAAAGCGTTCGGCGGCAACCCGCGCAGTGTCGACGGGTTGGTCTTCAACGAGGTGTTGAGACTGGCCGGGCGACACGGCTTGCTGGACCAGCCCGCGGTCGAGCGCTGGCTCGGCTATCGCGCCAATCGCCACACGACGGCCCACGACTATGGTGAAGGTTTCGCCAACATCACTTTGAAACTGCTGCCGGCGTATCTCGACGATGTACGGGCGCTGGCCCCGCCGCTGCAGAGGGCTTTCGATGCTGCCGCATGAAACGGCAGCCGGGCTCGACCTCAGCGAGCAGCACCTCGGCCTGCTGTGCGAATTGCTGGACCGGCAGGTGCCCGATGCCGAGGTCTGGGCGTTCGGCAGCCGGGTGAGCGGCGGGGCGCACGAAGGCAGCGACCTCGACCTGGTCCTGCGCAACGCTCGTGACCCTGCCCAGCCGGTTGTGGGCGCCCAGCGCCTCCGAGACGCGTTGCAGGACAGCTTGCTGCCGATGACCGTCGAGGTGCATGAGTGGGCGAGCCTGCCCGACAGCTTTCGACCGGAGATCGCAAAGCGCCATCTGAGGATCAGGGCGCCTCGTTGAGTTGAGGTCTGTACGCCATCGGGCGTATTCCACGGCCGCGCGCCGCTTCGTAAGCTCCTTCGGACGTGAGCGGCTGTTCGATCCGCTCGCGCAAACCGCCGGATAACGGTCTCAGACATCCCAGGAGCGCGACCCCATGAACACCAACCGCCGCCAAGTCGGCACGTCCCTCACCGCCCTGGCGCTCAGCCTCGCCGGGCTCGGCTTCGCGTCGATCGCCAGCGCCGCCGACACCATCAAGGTCGGCGTGCTGCACTCGCTCTCGGGCACGATGGCCATCTCCGAATCGGTGCTGAAAGACACCGTGCTGATGGCGATCGACGAGATCAACGCCAAGGGCGGCCTGCTCGGCAAGCAGCTGCAGCCGGTGGTCGTCGACCCGGCCTCCAACTGGCCGCTGTTCGCCGAAAAAGCCAAGCAGCTGATCGACCAGGACAAGGTCGCCGTGGTGTTCGGCTGCTGGACATCGGTCTCGCGCAAGTCGGTATTGCCGGTGTTCGAGGAAAAGAACGCGCTGCTCTTCTACCCCGTGCAATACGAGGGTGAGGAGCTCAGCAAGAACGTCTTCTACACCGGCGCGGCGCCGAACCAGCAGGCGATTCCGGCGGTCGAGTACCTGATGAGCAAGAGCGGCGGCGGTGCCAAGCGCTGGGTGCTGCTGGGTACCGATTACGTGTACCCACGCACCACCAACAAGATCCTCCGCTCGTTCCTGAAG
>CAXTDH010000250.1:0-5374 GCA_964242405.1 uncultured Rhizobacter sp.
CGCCGAAGGCGGTGGTGACGATGCGGCGTGCCTGGGTGTCGGGCTTGAGCAGGCCGCCGCCGCAAACGAGGCGGGCGTACTTCTGCAAGTCGTCCAGCGTCGAGACGATCGCTCCGGCGCCGCCGGCGGGCGCCGGGTCGAGCAGGGTGCTGTCCTTGAAGTTGCCCGTGGCCGGCTCGAAGCTGTAGCCGTGCAGCGGGCCGGCGAGCACCGGGCCGCTCGGGTAGACGGTGTGCGTCATGCCGACCGGGTCGAAGATCCGGGCCTTGAGAAACGTCCGGATGTCCTGGCCGCTCACCTTTTCGACGATGCGTTCGAGGAGCGCGAAGTTGACATTGGTGTAGACGGTTTTGGTGTCGGGCGCGACGTACTGCGCGATCGGCGTCGCCGCCGCGCGGGCGATCACGTCCTCGGCGCCCAGCGTCGTCAGCGGGTTGGCGTAGTACTCGGCGAGGAAGGCCTCGCCGAGCGAGTCGGGGATGCCGCTGCGCATGCGGAGCAGGTCGACGACGCGGATGAGGGTCGCGTTCGGAAACGCCGGGTACCAGGTCGAGAGCGGGTCGGTGAGCTTCAGCTTGGCGTCGTCGACGAGCAGCAGGATCGACGTGCCGATAAAGGTCTTGGTGATGCTGGCGATGCGAAACGGGTCGTCGGTGCTGCGCGCCGTCGTGCCGCCGAGTCGGGCAGGCCCGAGGGCGGTGAGGTAGGCCGGCTTGCCGCCGATCCAGATGCCGACTGCAGCGCTCGGCAGGTTCGCCGACTTCAGCTCGGCGGCGACGGTGCTGTCGAGCGCCTGCGCCGTCGTCGCGGACAAGGCCGCGGGCGCGTCGTCACTACCGTCGCCGCCGCAGGCGGACAGACTGGTCAGAAGGACGCTGGCGACGGACGCGCGCGCCAACATCGAGCGGTTCCGGAGAAAGCGCTGAAGGAGCTGCATAAGGTGGGTGCCACTTCTCATGGCACGAAATCGACGATGGCGAAGTCGAGCGGCAGGACCGGTGTGGTTTGCGGCCGCGGCGCGCTGAAAAGAGCCTGCGAAAAATCGGCATCCAGCGAGCTCGACGCGGCGAGCTGCGCACTGACCTGGCCCGATGCGGCGTAGCCTTC
Source organism: uncultured Rhizobacter sp. (assembly GCA_964242405.1). Lineage (GTDB taxonomy): Bacteria > Pseudomonadota > Gammaproteobacteria > Burkholderiales > Burkholderiaceae_C > LMDS01. The sequence goes on from CAXTDH010000250.1 coordinate 1,108, forward strand.
AATCACGAAGGGCAGCCCGTTGGAGCCGAGCACCGACGGCCCGTCCATGACGTGAAAGTGAAGGTGCGGTGCCGAACTGTTGCCCGAGTTGCCGAGCGTACCGATGCGCTGGCCGCGCCGGACCTTGTCCCCGACCTTGACCATGACACCGCCGGCGCCGGGTTGCAGATGAGCGTAGAACGCATAGTGGCCGTCGCCGATGTCGATCACCAGGTGGTTGCCGTCGGCGGTCGCGAGCGTGATCGTTTTGGGCGACGGCAAGCTCGGCGGCGCCTGGTCGGGCAAGGTGTCGAGTGCGTCGACCACGGTGCCGTCGGCCACGGCCAGCACTTCCGACCCGTAGGCGGTGTAGCTTCCAACGACCGATTCGTCGCCTTCGACCAGGCGGCCGTGGGCATTCAGCCGCATCCAGTCGATCGCGAAACGCTGCGCGAAGCGGATATCGCCGTTGACCGGCAAGCCGGTGTTGCGGTGGACGCTGCTGGCAGCGCAACAGCCGTTGATCGCCACCCAGTGCGCCCCCCGCAGCGGCGCGCCGAGTACGCTCACGGCCTTGGTGCTGACCGCGATCGGCGCGGCGGTGTAGCTTTGCGCGACCGGGTCGGGATCGCTGGCGTCGACCGACCCGCCGAGCACCTGGAGCCGGTGCGAGACGACTGCCGGCACGGCTCGGAGGTTGTCGAAAACGAGGTGCATGAGGACCAGACGGGCCGCGTCCGCCTCGATGACCGGCTGCAGGGCGGTCTTGTTGCCGAGGGTTCTCAGGCTTGCGAGCAGCGGCGCGCCGTCGAGTTCGCCGAGCACCCGGGCCGGCGATGCCGCGTCCACCGCCTCGATCTTCAACACGGTCGCCGGGACGGCGCGGGCGTTCATGAGGCGCAACTCGTAGACCAGGTGCGCCTTGCCGTCGCTGCCGATGGCCGGCGTGGCGTCGGCGGTATGGGTGACGGCAACGACGGCGGTCAGAACATCGACGGACGCGCCGACCGCCGTTTGTGGGGCAGTGCAGCCGACCATGCAGGCCGGCGCCGCGTCGTCGGCCCCGCCGCAGGCGCCGAGGCTGGCCAGCAACGCCCATGCGGCCAGACCGAGGGCGCGGGGCGCCTTCTTCTCTCCGCAGCAGGCCGGCATGGGGTGTTCTCGTCGGTGCATGGAAGCTCCATTGCAGCCGCCGGCGACCGCTGCGTCCAGGGCCGGCGCGTGGCGCCTTTGTGGTCGTTCTGTGGCCGGGCAGCGGGTCGGCCCGGCGAGGCAGGCAACGGATGACGCGGCGATTTCCTGCGCCGCTGCGCTGCCTGCCTGCATTGCCCAGCAACCCGTCCGCCGAACGAGAACGCGACTCGCTGCACCTCCTCGCGGCGCCACACCCATCGCCCGGGTGAACGCCGGCGCGAATGCATGTGCGCTGACACCGGCCTCGGCGGCCAGGCGAGTGACGTTCAGCTCCTCGGCGAGCATGGCTTCGATGTAGTCGCAGACATGACGAATTCGGGGCGCCGCAACGCACTCCTTCGCAGCGATTGGGTGCACGCGGACCGGCCGGTGGGCGTACCGGCGCAGCACGGGCAGTGCCATCAGATGAGCGATGCCACCGACGTAGGGGTCGCCGGCCGTGCCGTCGGTCCGGCGCGCCGCATCGAGCAGCGTGATCGCCAACTGCTCGAGCAGCGGCTCCGCGAAGCCGAGGCCGCTCGCGATGGCGAGGCGCGTCGGGTCGAGCCCGAACGCCTTGGCAGCGACCCGGTCGATCAGGCGCCGGTGCAGGTAGATGAGCTGAATGTCGGGCGAACCACGCAGCCGCCCGTTCGAGTCCCGGTCGTTCGGAATCATGCCGAAGTGACGCGGCCGCAACTCGGCCTCGACGGCCGCGCCCTCGTCCGCGACCCGGCGATGGATAAAAGCCGGCCGGTGCACGCAAAAGGCGAGCCCCCAGGGCGGCGGCTGGGCAGAGGCGGCGCAGCGCATCGCATTCGCGACCGGCGTGCCGGTGGCCGCCCATGTCGTCTCGCGCGGTGCGACATCCGGCCAATTGGTCGACCTGCACGGCGACGCCTCGACCCCCTTCTGGACCGCCTACGGCATCAGCCCGTCGGGCGCGGTGCTGGTGCGGCCGGACGGCTACGTCGGCTGGCGTCAGGCCGAGATCAGCGCCGACGCCGCAGAGCGGCTGGGCGCGGCCGTGGAAGCGATTCTCGCGCTGCCGGCGCGCCGGTCGGGCGTGGCGCTCGCCGCCTGAAGGCCGCATCGGCGCATCAGCCAGTTGGCTGGCCGCCCAGCGCCCAACGGCGTTCCGCGGTCTTGCAAGGCGTTGTGCGCAGCCGGACGTGCCGGCCTGGACGACCCGTAGCGGCCGTTTCTTGCCGACGCCGCCGCCGCATGCTTCAATCGCCCGACCACCACCTTATCCACGAGGAAACTTCGATGAAACAGAACCTGCTGCCGGCCTTCGCACTGGCGATCGCCGCCTTCTCGGTCAGCGCTGTCCATGCCGCGGACGCCGCCCCCGCGTCGTCCGCGTCGCCGTCGGCCACTTCCGTCGGCAGTTGCGACCAGCAATCGAACGAGCGCAAACTCGCCGGCGCCGCCCAGACGAGCTTCATGAAGAAGTGTCAATCCGACATGCTGGCCACCGCCTCGGTCAAGACCGCCGGCGGCGCCTGCGATGCCCAGGCCGGCGACAAGAAGCTTGCCGGCGCGGCCAAGGCGAGCTTCCTGAAAAAGTGCAACCGCGAGGCGGCGATGGACGGTGCTGCCGGCACTTGCGAGGTGAAGGCGACCGAGAAGAAGCTCGCCGGTGCGGCCAAATCGAGCTTCCTGAAGAAGTGCTCGGCCGACGCGGCGAAGGGCTGACGGCACCCCACCGCCCGGCGCCGGTTCGGCATCGACTAGATTAGCGGCACCCGACGGACCGCCGGCAAGCTTGGCGCCTCGCTTGCCGACGATCTCCGTCCGCCCTGTCAACGGAGACCCATCATGAGCCTTACCCTGCCTGCCGGCGTGCAGATCAACGCACCGATCCTGCCCGGTTTCGACAACATCCTGACCTTGCCGGCGCTCGAGCTCGTCGCCCGGCTGCACCGGGCCTTCGAGCCGAAACGCCAGGAGTTGCTCACGGCGCGCATCGCCCGCGCCGAGGCGCTCGATGCCGGCGGCACGCTCGACTTCCTGCCCGAGACCCAGGCGATCCGCGACGGCGACTGGAAGATTTCGCCGGTGCCGAAGGCCCTGCACCTGCGGCGTGTCGAGATCACCGGCCCGGTCGACGCCAAGATGGTCATCAACGCGCTCAATTCGGGCGCCGACTCCTACATGACCGACTTCGAGGACAGCAATGCCCCGAGCTGGTCGAACCAGATCCAGGGTCAGATCAACCTCGGCCAGGCGATCCGCCGGACGTTGACCTTGGAGCAGAACGGCAAGTCCTACCGGCTCAACGACAAGGTCGCGACGCTGCAGGTGCGCCCGCGCGGCTGGCACCTCGACGAGAAGCACGTGCTGATCGACGGCGCCCGCGTCCACGGCGGCATCTTCGACTTCGCGCTCTTCATGTTCCACAACGCCAAGGAACTGCTCGCCCGCGGTGCCGGCCCCTACTTCTACCTGCCGAAGATGGAGAGCCATCTCGAGGCGCGGCTCTGGAATGACGTCTTCGTGATGACGCAGGACGCGCTCGGCCTGCCGCAGGGCACGGTGCGGGCGACGGTGCTGATCGAGACCATCAACGCCGCGTTCGAGATGGACGAAATCCTGTACGAACTGCGCGAACACAGCGCCGGGTTGAACGCCGGCCGCTGGGATTACATCTTCTCGTGCATCAAGAAGTTCAAGCTGAACAAGGATTTCTGCCTCGCCGACCGCAGCCAGATCACCATGCGGGTGCCGTTCATGGACTCGTATGCGCAGCTGTTGCTGAAAACCTGCCACAAGCGTGGCGCCCCGGCCATCGGCGGCATGAACGCCCAGATCCCGGTCAAGAACAACCCGGAGCTGAACGAGCGGGCGATGAGCGCCGTGCGCTCCGACAAGAGCAAGGCGGCGCTGGACGGCTACGACGGCGGCTGGGTCGCCCACCCCGGCCTCGTGGCGCCGGCGCTGGAGGAATTCATCAAGGTGCTCGGCGACCAGCAGAACCAGTTCGACAAGCAGCGCCCGGACGTGAACGTCAGCGCCGCCGACCTGCTGAACTTCAGCCCCGAGACGCCGATCACCGAGGCCGGCCTGAAGATGAACATCAACGTCGGCATCCACTACCTCGGCGCCTGGCTCG
>CAXTDH010000251.1:0-5364 GCA_964242405.1 uncultured Rhizobacter sp.
GCCTTTGCCTACGAACTGCACACCTTCGTCTCGATGGGGCAGGCGCTCGGCCATGGCGCCGGCGGTGCCGCTGAAGCCGGAAGCACCGGAACCGCCCCGCCGAACGTGCGCTCGATGGCCGGCACGCACGCTGCAGCCGCGGCCTGAGGGGCACGACGATGGCCTTCGCCAGTTTCGACTCCAAGAGCAGCGGCGCGCCGATGTCCGAGATCAACATGGTGCCGTTGATCGACGTGATGCTCGTGCTGCTCGTCATCTTCATCATCACCGCGCCGCTGCTCACTCAGGCGGTCAAGCTCGAGTTGCCGAAGGCGAGCTCCCAGGTCAACGATCTGCGCCCAGAGAAGGTCGAGTTCTCGATCGATTCGAGCGGCTCGCTGTTCTGGAACGGCGAGCCGGTCTCGCGCAGCGAAGCGGGCAGCCGCTTCGTGTTGGAGGGCAAGCGCCAGCCGCAGCCGGAAATTCACCTGCGCGCCGACCAGGCCGTCGCCTATCGCTACGTCGCGCAGACGCTGGCCGATGCCTCGAAGGCCGGCCTGACCAAGGTCGGCTTCATCAGCGAGCCGGATCCGGCGAAGTGAGTCGCCAAGTACCGTGAAACCGCTCATCGAAATGCCGATTGAAATTGCTGGCGCCGGCGACACGACCGAGCGCCCGAACGAGGCGCGGCGCACTGCCGTCGGCACTCGACCGGATTCGTCTCGCGCAGCCGGTGTGCTGCAGCCGCTGCGCATCACCAGCGAGCAGTTGTTCGGCGCCGCGCCGGAGGTGCAGATCGATCATCGCGGCGTCGTCTACCGCCTCAAACAGACATCGCTCGGAAAGTTGATCCTGACCAAGTAAGCCTTCCGTTCTTCGCTCTCTCGTTCTCATGTTTTTCTGCACCAGCCCGCCGCCGCCAGCCCGTGCGCCTTACCTTCAAAGGGAAGCACCGTGCTGCGCAAGCCGAATCTCCATCCTCGTTCACCCTGCCTCGCCGATACGGCAGCAGCCACGCCACCGTCGAACGCGGCACGTCTCGTTCCGATACTTCTCGTGCCAACCCCTCTCGTTCCGACACGTCTCGTGCCGACACGTCCCGTTCCGAAACCTCCCAGCTTGAAGCCGCTCATCCCGCTCGGCGCCCTCGCTGCCGGCTTCGGCATGCTGAGCGTTTCGGCGCTCGCCCAGATGCCACCGGCAACGGCACCCAGGGCGCCCGCCACCCCGGCCTCCGCGCCGCCGGCCGAAGGCACGATGCAGGCGATCTCGGTCAAGGCCAAGGTCGAGACGGATGCGAACTCGCTGCGCGCCACCACGTCGAGCATCGGCAAGGGCAACCAGGATCTGCGCGACATCCCGCAATCGGTCACCGTCGTCACCGAGAAGCTGATCGAAGACCGGCGCATCGACACCTTGAAGCAGGCCCTGCACCAGACCGCGGGCATCACCTTCCAGGCGGCCGAAGGCGGCGAGGAAGACATCCGCCTGCGCGGCTTCTCGCTCGCGGCGAGCGGCGACATCTACGTCGACAGCCTGCGCGACCCGGCCTTCTACGAGCGCGACACCTTCAGCTACGACCGGATCGAGCTGCTGCGCGGCTCGGCGTCGATGCTGTTCGGCCGCGGCTCGACCGGCGGCGTCGTCAACCAGGTGCAGAAGCAGGCCTTTCTCGGCAACGCCTCGGAAGTCACTTTCACGGTCGGCAACGGCGACTACGTGCGCCTGACGGGTGACTTCAACCTGAAGACCGGCGACACCTCGGCGCTGCGCGTCAGCGCGATGGAGACGAAAGCCGACAACTGGGGCAACAAGCTCGACAAGCAGGGTCTGGCGCCGACCTTCCGCTGGGGCATCGGCACGGCCGACGAGTTCACGCTCGCCGGCTACTACCTGCGCAACAAGAACGGCATCAACTACGGCCTGCCCTGGCTGCGCAAGAACGCGGCGAGCGCGGCCGAGTCCGGCCTCATCGAAGGGCTGGACCCGAAGCGCTACTACCAGGCGGCGAGCGACTACAACCTCAGCGAGGCCGAGTACGCCACCATCGGCCACAGCCACCGTTTCGCCGACGGCGGTGAGCTGAAGACGCAGCTTCGGCAAGGCAGGTACAACCGCGACCAGCGCGCCGGCACGATCCGCTTCTGCCAGCGCATGACCAACGCCACCACCGGCGTCGTCACCAACCCCACCTGCCCGACGGCGCCGCCGGGCCTCGACACGATCAGCGACAACACCCGGCTGGTCGAGAACGGCCCGAACAACAAGGTCCAGGACATGCGGACGACCTACGGCCAGAGCGACTACAGCAAACAGTTCAACTGGTTCGGCGTGAAGAACGAGGTGCTGACCGGCGTCGACCTGGCGCACGAGGTCTTCCACGGCTACAACGTCGCGAGCCTGCCGCCCGGTGTCGTGCTGAACAAGAACGCCGTGCCGATCACCATCGGCACCACCGACAACCCGAACAGCGTCGACGAATCGCAGCGAATCAAGCGGATCGCCGCGTCGTTCGACGCCAAGGCGCTCGGCGTCTACTTCCAGGATCTGGTTCAGGTCGCACCTTCCTGGAAAGTGCTCGGCGGCCTGCGCTGGGATCGGTTCGAAGGCCGGTACCTCACCTACCAGACGGCCACCGGCGCCACCGTGCCGCTGGGCGGAGAGACGGCGGATCGTGGCAGGAAGGACAGCCTCTGGAGCAAGCGCTTCGGCGTGCTCTACCAGCCGAGCGACGCGATGTCGTTCCACTTCTCGTACGGCACGTCGTTCAACACATCCGGCGACACCTACCAGTACGACGACCAGACCCAGAACACGCCGCCGGAGAGCAGCGAGAACCTGGAGCTCGGGGCCAAGATCGACGCCCTCGACGGCCGGCTCAGGACCCGGCTCGCCGTCTTCCGCAGCACCAAGAAGAATGAGCGCAACCGCGACACCGACAGCGCGGCGACGCAAGCACTGCTCTCCGGCAAGCGCCATTCGGCCGGCGTCGAGATCGACATCGCCGGGCGCATCACGCCCGCCTGGGAGGTGTTCGCGTCCTATGCCTGGACGCCGGTGGCGCGCATCGATGTCGGTGCGCCGGGCTCGATCGCCGGTGTCGGCGAGGGCGAAGGCACCCGCTCGGCGCTGACGCCGCGCCACAGCGGCACGATCTGGACGACCTACCAGATCACGCCCGCCTTGCGCTTCGGCGGCGGCCTGAACGCCCGAAGCTCGCAAACGCCGAACCGGAACCCGGTCGGCATCGTCGCGCCGCGTTTCGTCACCGCCGACCTGCTCGCCGAGTACACCTACAGCGACGCCCTGGCGTTCAAGCTCAACGTCAACAATGTGACCAACAAGCTCTACGCCGACGCGCTTTACACCGGGCACTACATTCCCGGCGCGCCGCGCACGGTGCAGGCGACGATGGTGGCGAGGTTCTGAGCATGGCGACCGGCACACCTTGCCCACGGCGCCTGTCGACCCGCCGGCCGAACCCGGCTGGCGGCGCGGCATTGTCCTGAGGCCCGCGTGCTGCTTCACGTCAAGCAGGTGTTGAACGCCGACGAGCTGCGCGCGGCGCGGGCAATTCTCGCGTCCGCCAGCTGGAGCGGCGGGCCGACGACCGCCGGCGTCCAGTCGGCGCTGGCGAAGAACAACGAACAGCTGGCGCAGTCCGGAGCCGCCTGCCGATCGCTGCAGCAGATCGTGCTCCAGGGCCTGAACCGGCATGCCGTGTTCTTCTCGGCAGCACTGCCCAAGCGGGTTTTTCCGCCGCTCTTCAACCGCTACGGCGGCGCCGCCAATTCCTTCGGCGATCACGTCGACAACGCCGTCCGCTTCATTCCGGATTCGAACGGCGAGCGCGTCCGCACCGACGTCAGCTGTACGCTCTTCCTCGCCGAGCCCGATGAATACGACGGCGGCGAATTGGGCGTGGCCGACACCTACGGCAGTCAGTCGATCAAGCTGCCGGCCGGCGACATGGTGCTCTACCCCGGCACCAGCGTGCACCGGGTCGAGCCCGTCACGCGCGGCTTTCGGCTCGCGAGCTTCTTCTGGATCGAGAGCATGGTCCGCAGCGACGAGCAGCGCCGCTTGCTGTTCGACATGGACACCCATCTGATGCGCCTGCGCCAGTCGGTGGGCGAAACCGATGCCGCGGTGATCGGCCTGACCGGCACCTATCACAACCTGTTGCGCCTCTGGGCGGACGTCTGACGCGCCGGTCGTCCCGGCGGCTCGCTTCTTTTCCTTTCCCTCGTTACTTTTCGCTCATTCAAAGGAGTTGCCCATGAATCGCTTGATCACCTGTTGTGCCGCCACCTTGGCAATCACCTTCTCCGCCGGTGCCATGGCCCAGCACGCCGAACGTTGTGAAGACATCCCCAAGGAGCAATGGAAGCCGCAGGCCGAGCTCGAACGCAAGCTCGTCAACCAGGGCTGGAAGATCAGCCGCGTGAAGATCACCAACGGCTGCTACGAGGTCTATGGCCGGGACGAGAAGAACGCCAAGGTCGAAACCTTCTTCCATCCGAAGACATTCGAGGTCGTGACGGCGCCGAAGTGAAGGCGGCGCCGAACGCGACTGCGGCGCGGAATTGACAACAGCGCCGAAGGCGGCCACGGCGCCCGGGCGTGGCGTCGTCGTCTGGGACCGCACGGTGCGGCTGCTGCACTGGGCGCTCGCGATCGCGATCGGCATCGCCGCGCTGAGCACGCTCCGGTTCTTCGGCTGGCACCAGCCCGCCGGCTACGCCGCGCTCGCCGCCGTGCTGGTGCGACTGGTCTGGGGCGGCTTCGGCAACCGCTATGCGCGCTTCGGGCAGTTCGTTCGCGGGCCGCGACCGACCTTGGCCTACGCAAGTTCGTTGTTGCGGCGGCGCGAACCCCGTTACCTCGGCCACAACCCGCTCGGCGCCTGGATGATCGTCGCCTTGATGGTCTGCGTCGTCGGCCTCGCGCTCACCGGCTGGCTCTACACGACCGATTGGTTATGGGGCAACGAACTCGTCGAGCAGGTTCACCGGGCGCTCGCGTGGAGCTTGCTGCCACTGGTCGCCGGGCATGTCGCCGGCGTGATTCTCACGACCGCGCGGCATCGCGAGAACCTGGTGTTGTCGATGGTCGACGGCCGCAAGCGCGCTGCCGAAAACGGCGATGTGGCGTGACCGCGAGGATTCGCGAACGGTCTCGCCCGACCTCATTCGTCCTTCAGCTCGATCCAGGTCGGCGCGTGGTCGCTCGGCTTCTCGGCAGCGCGCACCTCGCGGTCGACGTTCGCATCGACCAGCCGGCCAGCGAGCGGCGGGCTGACCAGCAAGTGGTCGATGCCCAGGCCGGAGTTCTTCTTCCAGGGCGCGCGGAAGTAGTCCCAGAAGGGGTAGATCGGCAACCCCG
>CAXTDH010000252.1:0-5361 GCA_964242405.1 uncultured Rhizobacter sp.
ACCGACGACAACAAGAAGGGCCAGGAGGAATCGGGGCGCCACAATGCGGCGCAGCTGCAGGGCACCGAGATCGACCACTACCACCAGGCGGTGGCCCTGGTCGTCGCCGAGACCTTCGAGCAGGCGCGGGCCGCCGCCAACCTGATCCGCGGCGGCTACCGGAACGGCGGGGGCCGCTTCGACCTCGAGGCCGAGAAGGGCCGGGGGACCGTCCCCGAGGATACGCCCGACGTCGACGTCGGGCGCTTCGACGATGCGTTCGGCGCGGCGCCGGTCAAGATCGACGCGGTCTACACGACGCCCGACCAGTCGCACGCGATGATGGAGCCGCACGCCAGCACCGCGGTCTGGGACGGTGACCGGCTGACCATCAATACCTCGCACCAGATCGTGCACTGGGCGGTCGACGGTATCGCCGGCACGCTGCAGATTCCGAAGGAGAATGTCCGGGTCATTTCCGCCTATGTCGGCGGCGGCTTTGGCTCGAAGCTGAAGATCTACGGCGACCCGATCCTGTCGGCGATCGCGGCGCGGCAGCTCAAGCGCCCGGTCAAGACCGCGCTGACCCGCCCGCAGATCTTCAACCACACCAGCCACCGGCCGGCGACCATCCAGCGGCTGCGGCTCGGTGCCGGTCGCGACGGCAAGCTGACCGCCATCGGCCACGACGTCTGGTGCGGCAACCTGCCGGGCGGCGACGCCGAGAACGCCGGCGACCAGACCAAGCTGCTGTACGCCGGCGAGAACCGGTTGATCCGCACCCGCAAGACAGAGCTCGACCTGCCGCTGGGCGCCTCGATGCGCGCGCCGGGCGAGGCGGTCGGGATGCTCGCCATCGAGTGCGCGATGGATGAGCTGGCCGAGAAGCTTGACCTCGATCCCGTCGAGCTGAGGATCCGGAACGACGTGCAGTTCGACCCGACCGTGACGCTCGAGGAAGACCTGCTGCGCCGCGACCTCACGATCAATGCCATGGCGCAGGACGAGTCCGGTGCGCTGATCGACCCGTTCGGCGGTCGCGACGACCTGGCCGCCGGCATCCTGCGCCACGTATCGCCGGCCTTTGCCGAAGACCCGGTGCGCATCCTGCGGCTCGCCCGCTTCGCTGCTCGCTTCGCCGATTTCAAGGTCGCCGATTCGACCCTCGAGCTGATGCGAGCCATGGTCACGAGCGGCGAGGTCGACGCGCTGGTGCCGGAACGCGTCTGGCAGGAGTTGGCGCGCGGCCTGATGGCGGCCAGGCCGTCCCGGATGTTCGAGGTGCTGCGCGACTGCGGCGCGCTGGCCAGGCTCCTGCCCGAAGTCGACCGGCTGTGGGGTGTGCCGCAGCCACCGCAGCACCATCCGGAGGTCGATACCGGCGTCCACCTGATGATGGTGCTCGACATCGCAGCGCGTCTCGGCGCCGATCTCGCGGTTCGATTCGCCTGCCTGGGCCATGACCTCGGCAAGGGCGAGACGCCGGCCGACTTGCTGCCGCGGCATATCGGCCACGAGCAGCGCAGCGTCGCGCTGGTGCGGCGGGTCTGCACGCGATTGCGGGTGCCGGCCGCCTGTCGGGAACTCGCCGAGCTGGTGGCACGCGAGCACGGCAACATCCACCGCAGCGGCAGCTTCGGCCCGTCGGCGACGGTCAGGCTGCTCGAGCGTTGCGACGCCTTCCGGCGACGCGAGCGTTTCGAGCAGGTGCTGCTGGCCTGCGAATGCGACGCTCGCGGCCGGCTCGGGCTGGCGGATGCCGCCTACCCGCAGCGCGCTCGCCTCGAGCTGGCAGCGGCCCGGGCGGCGGCCGTCGACACGGCGGCGGTCGCTGCGGCGGCTGCGGCTCGAGGTTCGAAGGGGCCGGCGGTCGGCCTGGCGGTGTACGAGGCGCGCGTTGCGGCGCTTGCCGCGGAGTCCAGTGCCGCGACCGAGTCCAGTGCCGCGACCGAGTTCGCTGCCGCGACCGAGTTCGCTGCCGCAAGTGATTCGAGCGCCGCAAGTTCGACGACGCCCGTGTGACAGCCGGGCGGCGGCCGATCGCCGCAAAATGACCGCCTCACTACCGGAGGCACAACATGAACGATCTCTTCTCTCTCGAAGGCCGGGTGGCGCTGGTCACCGGCGGCTCGCGCGGCATCGGCCGCATGATCGCGGCCGGGTTCCTGGCGCAAGGTGCGAAGGTCTACATTTCGGCCCGCAAGTCAGCGGACTGCGACCGGGCCGCCGAGGAGTTGTCGGCGAGCGGCGACTGCGTCTCGCTGCCGGCCGACATCTCGACCCTGGACGGTTTGAAGCGCCTGGCGCACGAGGTGGCCGGCCGCGAGCCGGTGCTCGACATCCTGGTCAACAACGCCGGCGCCGCCTGGGGCGAGAGCTTCGACACCTTTCCCGAGAACGGCTGGGACAAGGTCCTCAATCTGAACCTGAAGACGCCGTTCTTCCTCACCCAGGCGCTGATCGAGCCGCTGCGGGAGGCCGCCAAGAGCCGGCCGGCGAAGGTCATCAACATCGCCTCCATCGACGGCATCTCGATGAACCCTCAGGAAACCTATTCCTACCATGCGAGCAAGGCCGGCCTGATCCAGCTGACGCGCCGGATGGCGCTGCGGCTGGCGCAGGACAACATCGTCGTCAGTGCGATCGCGCCGGGCGCGTTCGCGTCGGAGATGAACCGGGTCGCGCGCGACCATGCCGAAGAGACCGCCGCCCGCATCCCGGCGCGTCGCATCGGCCGTGACGACGACATGGCCGGCGCCGCGATCTACCTGGCGTCTCGCGCCGGCGACTACGTCATGGGCTCCACGCTCGTGGTCGACGGCGGCGTGACCCACGCACGCGGCTGAGCTTGCCGTGATCGGTCGTCGAGCAGCAATCATCGATCGCCGATGCAGGTCGCCTCGACAACACCCCCGATTGACCCTTCTATTTGTCCGGATCCGAACCAGGATTTGATTTATGTCCGCGCTTGGACTAATCTTTCGTCATTCGCCCATTCGGGCCATGCCGAAAGAGCCGTATGAACGCTGTTCTTCAGCCAGTCCCATTGCCGGTCGATCTTTCCTCGCCCGCGGCCGCCCAGGCGGCCCTGCGGGCCTTCTGGCGTCTTGGAGACGCCTGGCAGGTCGGTCCTGTCGAGCAGGCAACACTGCTCGGCGTCGGCCGGACGACGCTCTACCAGTGGAAGCAGGGCAAGGTCGGGCCGCTCGACCGCCATGTGCTCGAGCGGCTTTCCTACTTGTTCGGCATCTTCGCTGCCCTTCAGATCTTGTTGCCGATACCCGAGCGCGCCGACGAATGGATCCGCAGGCCGAACGCCGCACCGATCTTCGGCGGCGCCTCGGCGCTCGACCGCATGCTCGCCGGCCAGGTCGCCGATCTCTACGTCGTGCGCCACTACCTCGACGCCCAACGCGGAGGCAAGGCTTGACCTTCGATGCCGCGGCACTGGCGGCGCGGATCCCCGTCTCGGGCACCTTCTGGCGGCCGAGCTATCGATTGATTCCGTCGCGCTTCCCGACCGTCGGCCTCTACGACCGGATCGCCGACCCGGCCGATCTCGATGTCGTCTTCGCGATCGAAGGGTTGACGAACCCGCGCATCCGCGACGAGATCGGTCAGATCCAGCTGGTGCCGGCCGAGGAGCGCGTGAGCGGCCCGGGCAGCACGCCCATCATGGCGGCGTTCACCCATCTCAATCCCGAGGGTTCACGCTTTTCGGACGGCAGCTACGGTGTGTATTACGCGGCGCAGGCGCTCGAGACGGCGGTGGCCGAGGTGAGCCATCACCGGGCGGTGTTCCTGGCCCGCACCCACGAACCGTCGATCGATGTCGACATGCGCGTCATCCTCGCGACTGTCGAAGCGCCCTTGCACGACTTGCGCAACCTCGATGACGTGTTGGCGCCCGAAAGCCCCGGGGCTGCTGCCGATATCTTCGACCCCGACAGCTACCGGGCGCCGCAGCTGCTCGGTTCTGTGCTGCGCAAGGCCGGCAGCTGGGGCGTGCAGTTTCCCAGCGTTCGCCATCCGGGCGGCCTGTGCGTCGGCATCTTCAGGCCGAAAGCACTCCGACCGGGCAAACCGGGCGCGCACATCGGGCTTCACTGGGACGGCCAGCGCATTAGCCACTGGTATGAGAAGCGCGCGCCCCACCTGCTGCCCTGAGGGCCGACGCTTGAGCGCCTCCGGCTCGAGCGCCCTCAGCTGAATTCGGCCATCGCCTCCCCGAGCCGCACCGGCCGGGCCGGCGCCCAGCCGGGGTTGAAGCGCAGCGGCCCGCCGGGGAACAGCATGACCACCGTCGAGCCGAGCAGGAAGCGCCCCATCTCCTCGCCCTTGGCCAGCACGATCGGCGGGTCGGCATACGACCACTCACGCACCTGCCGACCGCGCGTCGCATTGACCACGCCGTGCCAGACGGTCGCCATGCTGCCGACGATCGTCGCCCCGACCAGCGTCAACACGAAAGGCCCGAAGGGCGAATCGAACACGCAGACGACACGCTCGTTGCGAGCGAACAGGCCCGGCACCCCCCGGGCCGTCGTCGGGTTGACCGAGAACAGGTCCCCGGGCACATGGATCATCCGCAGCAGCCGGCCATCGCAGGGCATGTGGATGCGGTGGTAATCCTTCGGGCTGAGGTAGAGGGTCGCGAAATTCCCGTGGTGGAATTTTTCGGCGAGCGCCGCGTCGCCGCCGACGAGCGCGCGAATCGAATAGAAATGGCCCTTGGCCTGAAAGATCTGGTCGCGCTCGATCGGCCCGAACTGGCTGATCGCGCCATCGACCGGGCAGATCAGGTCGGCCGAAGCGAGCGGCCTGGCGCCCGGCCGAAGCGCCCGGGTGAAGAACTCGTTGAAGCTCGGATAGGAGGCGATCTCCGGATCCGCCGCTTCACTCATGTCGACGCCGTACTGACCGACGAACCAGCGGATCAGACGGGTCGTGCGAAGCCCCGAGCGACGGCCCGCGACCAGCCCGGCGAAAGAGGTCAGCGCCTGTTTGGGAAACAGGTATTGCGGGAGGACGCGAAACCGGTCGGACACAGCGTTCCCGAACATGGAAGACGCGCGGATTCTATCGAGTCACCCGGCCCGAGGCGCTCGAGCCGGCACTTCGAGTGAACGCCCGCCCTGTAGGTGAGCGCCGACGCTACGATGCTGGCTCTGCCGAGTGACGCACGGGCCCTCGGCGACCAGTATTCGAGCCAGCGAACCGCGCCTTCACTTCAGGAACGACCATGGAAAAAAACGACAAACCCGAGTCTTACGGCGTCTTCAAGCCGGTCGGCCATGTGATCGCCTCTTTCGATAGCGAGGCGGACGCGCACGCAGCCCAGCAGGCGCTGCAAGGCGCTGGATTCGTCGGCAGCGACGTCGT